>JBCBZW010000004.1 GCA_039815145.1 Pseudomonadota bacterium | reverse complement strand
CGCTGATCGGCGCGCACGGAGAGCTTTACCTCGCCGTCCAAGACGGTGCTGAGCAAGTCGTGGGTCACGGCCAGCTGCGTGCGCTGGTCGTGATAGCGCAGCAAGGCCTTGTCCTCGCGCATACGTCGGCTGCGTCCGCCCGCGAGGAGCAATCCGTGTAAGGGGGCCACAACGCCCATTACACCGTCTCTCCCGTACGCTCGAAGTCGCGCTTACCGCCCGCCTTGGCCATCAGCTTCACCTCGTGCAATACGATGTCGTGGGACAGCGCCTTGCACATGTCGTACACGGTCAAGGCGGCCACGCTGGCGCCGGTCAGGGCCTCCATCTCCACCCCGGTGCGGCCGCTGACACCCACGTGGCATTCGATCCGCACTTCCCGCGACGCCTCGTCGAGATCGATGTGCACCTTGCAGTTCTCGAGCGCCAAAGGGTGGCAGAAGGGGATGAGTTCGTGGGTTCGCTTGGCGGCCATCACCCCGGCGATGATCGCCGTATCGAACACCGGGCCCTTCTTGGTGCGCCCCCCGCCCGCCTGCAAGGCCTCCACCACGGCGGGCGGCAAGGCCACGCGAGCGAGCGCCGTCGCCGTGCGACGGGTGACCTGCTTGTCGCCTACGTCGACCATTGTGGGCCGGCCAGCCGCGTCCACATGACTCAGAGATTGCGAGGGGTCGGACACTGATCGTGCACTGCGGAGAACAATGCGTCAGTTTACCCGGGCGAATGTGACAGGCACTAGTGATCCTACGGACGATTCGCGGCTGATAGACTCAGACTTAAGTCAAAACCGCCGCCCCTGGCCCGACGCAGGACGCCCATTTCGATGACCACCGCCGCCCACGATCCCGCCCTCGACGGGATAGATGGCGCCAGGAGCGCTGATCCCGAAGGACTGCTGCTCGCCCTGCGCCGGCACTTTCCAGACAGCGACGACGTCATCACCGGCGAGGAAGCCCTGCGCCCCTTCGAGTGCGACGGGCTCAGCATGTACCGCGAAGCGCCGCTCTGCGCGGTCTTGCCGACCAGCGCCGAGATGGCCGCCGAGGTACTGCGCCTCTGCCACCGCCACGGCGTCCCCGTGGTCACGCGGGGTGCTGGCACGGGCCTGTCGGGCGGCGCCCTGCCGATGCGCCACGCCGTGCTGCTGGTCATGTCGCGCATGAACCGCATCGTCCAGATCGATGAGAAGAACCTCACGGCACGGGTGCAGCCGGGCGTGACCAACCGCGCCATCTCCGAGGCGGTGGCCCACCTCGGCCTTTACTACGCGCCAGACCCCTCCTCCCAGATCGCCTGCACCATCGGCGGCAACGTGGCGGAGAACTCCGGCGGCGTGCATTGCCTGAAGTACGGCCTGACGGTGCACAACGTGCTCGCCGCACAGATGCTCACCGTCGACGGAGAGTCGATCGGCCTGGGGCACCGCGCCCTCGATGGTCCGGGCTACGATCTGCTCGCCCTCGCCCACGGCTCCGAGGGCATGCTCGGCGTGGTCACGGAAGTCACCGTGCGCCTGCTGCCGGCGCCGCCAGAGCGAACTGTCTTGTTAGCCAGCTTCGATGAGGTAACGGTGGCAGCGGAGGCAGTCGCCCGGGTCATCGCCGCCGGTGTCCTACCCGCGGGCCTCGAGATGATGGACCAGGCGGCCATCTGCGCCGCGGAGGACTTCGTGCACGCCGGCTACCCGCGCGGTGCCGCCGCCATCCTGCTATGCGAACTCGACGGCAGCACGGCGGAGGTCGAACATGATGCGGAAGCGGTCAGCGTGCTCTTGCACGAAGCGGGTGCGACCGCGGTAAGGCGCGCCCGTGACGAGGACGAGCAGGCACGCTTCTGGTCGGGTCGCAAGGCCGCGTTCCCCGCCGTCGGCCGTATCGCCAACGACTACTACTGCATGGATGGCACCATCCCGCGCCGCGCCCTGGCCGATGTGCTGGCGCACATTCAGCAACTCGCCGAGCGCCACGACCTTCGCGTCGCAAACGTCTTTCACGCCGGCGACGGCAACCTGCACCCGCTGATCCTCTTCGACGCCAACGAGGCGGGCGAACTCGAGCGCGCGGAAGCGTTCGGCAGCGATATCCTCGCCGCCTGCGTCGAGGCCGGCGGCACCATCACGGGCGAGCACGGCGTCGGGCGGGAGAAGATCAACGAGATGTGCCTGCAGTTCAGGGAAGCCGAGCTGTCCCAGTTTCACGCCGTCAAGCGCGCCCTCGATCCCGATGGCTTGCTCAACCCCGGCAAGGCCGTACCCACCCTCGCCCGTTGCGCCGAGTTCGGCGCAATGCACGTGCACGGCGGCAATCTGCCCCACCCCGAGTTGGAACGCTTCTGACGGTGCCCACGCCAGAGCACGATCACACCGAGGCGCTGGTGGACGCGGTGCGTCTGGCCGCCCGCCGCCGCGAACCTCTTCGCATCGTGGGCGGCGACAGCAAGCGATTCCTGGGTCGTCGCACGCCCTACGCGCAGGAGCTCAGCACACGCGAGCACTGCGGCGTGGTGACCTACCAACCGGAAGAGCTGGTGTTGACCGCCCGCGCCGGCACGCCGCTCGCGCACATCACCGAGCACCTGGCTGCCCACGGCCAACACCTGCCCTTCGATCCGCCCCAGCTCGGCCCCGGCACCACCTTTGGCGGCGCCATCGCGAGCGGCCTGTCCGGCCCTGCCCGGCCCTTCGTGGGCGCCACCCGCGACTTCGTCCTCGGTATCCGCATGATCAACGGTCGGGGCCAGGTGCTACGCTTCGGCGGTGAGGTGATGAAGAACGTTGCCGGCTACGACCTATCAAGACTGCTCACGGGCGCCTTCGGCACGCTTGGCGTGCTCCTGGACATCTCGGTCAAGGTGCTGCCCGCGCCTGCACACGTTCGCACCATTTGCGCCTACATGAGCGCGCGCGAGGCGATCGACTGCTTCACGAGACTCCGCGCCAGGGCCTTACCCGTGACGGGCGCCATGTGGCACGACGGCGAGCTGTCCGTGCGACTCGCGGGCAGCGAACGCGCCGTGGAGGCAGGAGAGACCACCCTACGAGCGCTCATCCCCGACACCGAAATAGCTAATACTAACGATCGCTGGACCGCCCTGCGCGACCTCAACGGCCGCACCTTCAAGCGGTCGCCGGAACAAGGCTTGTACCGACTGTCGGTGGCGCCGGCGTCGCGCCCGGTCGACTTGCCCGGCACCTGCGTGATCGACTGGGCCGGTGCTCAACGGTGGTTGATAACGGACGAGCCGATCAGTCTCATTCGTAACGAGGCGGCAGCGCTCGGCGGTCACGCCACGCGCTATCACGGGCCCGGCGCGACGGCGCAGTCACCGCCCGAGGAGAGCGTAGAAGATGCCTTCCATCCCCTGCCGCCGGCCACCTACGCCCTCCACCGACGCCTGAAGGCGGCCTTCGACCCGCACGGCGTGCTCAACGCCGGTCGACTCTACCCAGGGATTTGAAAGGGATCTGAACCCGATGCAGACCGCTATCGACGAGCATCTCCTCCCTCCCCACGCACGCGCCCAGGCCGATGCAGCGCTGCGCAAGTGCGTGCACTGCGGCTTCTGCAACGCCACCTGCCCCACCTATCAACTCACGGGGAACGAGCTCGACGGCCCCCGCGGGCGCATCTATTTGATCAAGCAAGCCTTGGAAGGCAACGCGCCCACGCAGGTGACCCAGCGCCACCTCGACCGCTGCCTCACCTGCACCGCCTGCGAAAGCACCTGTCCGTCCGGCGTTCCCTACCACACGCTGCTCGGCATCGGCCGCGAGCTCGTCGACGAGCAGGTAGCACGCCCAGGCTCCGGCGGCTTGAAGCGCAAACTGATCCGGACCATCGCCTCGCGCACCTGGCTCTTTCGACTGGCCGTGTGGCTCGGGCGGCGCCTGCGCGCCGTGCTTCCAACCGCCTTGCGCGCTGCCGTGCCCACGCAAGGGAAGCCCCTGCGGCCCTCGCCCGAAGGCGCAGCATTACGGGCGGAGACAGACGCTCCGACAGCCGTCCTGCTGCGCGGCTGCGTGCACCCCGTGCTGGCACCCGCCACCCATGAGGCGGCGACCCGCGTGCTGACCCGCCTTGGCACCAAGGTGATCTCCGCGCGCGAGGTGGGCTGCTGTGGTGCGCTCCATCACCATTTCGGCGATGCCAAAGGTGCCCGACGACGCGTCCAACGCAATGTCAGTCGACTGGCTCGCCTAATGGATGAAAAAGGTGTCGAGTCGATCGTGACGACGGCCAGCGGCTGCAGCGCCTTCATGCGCGACTACCCATCGCTCCTCGCCGACCCGCACACGGGCGCTATCCCCGCCGAGGCGCAGCGCGTAGCCGACGCCCTGCGCGACATCGCGCAGGTGCTGCCCCCCGAAGCGCTGGCCGCCCTCACTACCGCCGAGGCCACGAGCCGGCGCGGACCGCAACTGCATTGCCCATGCACGCTGGAGCACGGCTTGGGCTTGAGCAGTCGCGTGCGGGAAGTGCTGCAGGCCGTGGGTCTGGATGCGAAGGCGGACCCGCACGCGGGCGCCTGCTGCGGATCCGCGGGCGCCTGGTCGGTGCTGGAACCGGAGATGGCACACCGCCTCGGCGAGCGCCGTGCAGGCCAGCTCGACGCGGACGACCCCGACCTCATCCTGTCCGCCAACGTGGGCTGCCAGCAGCACCTATCCCGCCACACGGACACCCCCGTGCGGCACTGGATCGAAGAGGTCGAGGCGCGTACGCGATAGTGCCCTGAGTTGTCGTTGAGTAATGCGCACGGGAGTTTTCGTTCCTGAGCGCGGCGCGACGACGAGCGTGGCAGGCCCCGCGACACTCAACGAACTCCCAACTCAGGGCACTAGATCGTCGCGCGGTAGGTCGGTAGCACGCGTCCCCCGTGCTGCTGCTCGAAGGCGTACGCCAGACGCAGGAGCAACGGCTCGGACCAAGCGCCCGCGAACAGGGAGATGCCGATCGGCAAGCCGTGCACTGCACCCGCTGGCACGGTGATGTTGGGGTAGCCGGCCCGCGCCGCGGCGCTCGAACTGCTGATCCCCACCCAGTTATCCCCGTTCACCCAATCCGTGGTCCACGCGGGTCCGTTGGTGGGCGCCACGATCGCATCCAGGTGGTGCTCACCCAGCGCCGCGTCGATACCCTCATCGCGGCTCATGCGCCGCACCTTGGCCAGGGCCTCCAGGTAAGCGGGATCCTCCACCCCGGCGGTGGCCTCTGAGGCGATCATGATGTCCTGGCCGAACCAGGGCATCTCCTGCTCGGCATGGGCCTCGTTGAAGGCGATCACCTCGGCCAGGGTCTTCGGCCCATCGCCGTCACGGGTAGCGAGGTAGCGCTTGAGACCATCCTTGAACTCGCTCTTCAGCACCTGATAGGACGCTTCGCCATAGTCATTCCAGTTCTCGATATCAACCGGGTCGATCAGCTCAGCACCGGCGGCACGCAAGGAGTCGAGGGCCCGCTCGTAGACCGCATCAACGCCCTCGTGGCGACCGTTCCAGCGCCGCATCACGCCGATCCGCGCACCGCGCAGACCATCGCGGTCGAGGAACTGCGTGTAGTCGCTGTGCGCGTGATCGGCCGCGGCGCTGGTCGCTGGGTCGCGTGGATCAACGCCCGCGACGCCGCCCAGTATCACGGCAGCACCGGTCACGTCGGTGGTCATCGGGCCGGCCGTATCCTGGGTGGCGGAGATCGGCACGATGCCGGCGCGGCTTACCAGCCCCACGGTCGGCTTTAAGCCGACGATGCCGCAGGTACCCGCCGGGCACACGATCGACCCGTTGGTCTCCGTCCCGATCGCGCCCGCGCAGAGGCCGGCCGCCACCGCAGCGCCGGAGCCGGAGCTCGAGCCACAGGGGTTGCGGCTGAGCACGTGCGGATTGCGGGTCTGACCGCCGCGCCCGCTCCAGCCGCTCGAGGAGCGCTCCGAGCGGAAGTTCGCCCATTCGCTCAAGTTCGTCTTGCCGAGAATCAGGGCACCGGCCGCCTCCAGCCGTTCGGCCACGGTGGAGGCGCGCCCGGGCATGCAATCCATCAACGCCAGGGAACCCGCGGTGGTCAACATCCCCGCACTCAGGGCACCGGCCGTGTCCAGGTTGTCCTTGAGCATGAGGGGCATGCCGTGCAGGGGACCCACATCGAGACCGCCCTGGCGCTGGCTATCGCGGGCGGCGGCGAAGGAGCGCACCTGCCTGTTCGTCTCGAGCACGGCGCGCAGGGTGGGGCCAGCGCTATCGAGGTTGTCGATGCGAGCGAGGTAGGCCTCCACGATGGACGCGCAGGAATGGCGTCCGCTATCCATCCACTCACGCAGTTGCATCAGGTGAGCCGAGGCCAGGGCCTGCACCGGCGGAGGCGTGCGCTTGGTGCCGTAGGGGGTGGCGGCAAGGGTCCGCGAACCGGCCATCGCCGCGGTGCTGGCGATCGCCAGGCGAATGAAGTCGCGTCTGTCCACGTCGATTCTCCTCGAGAGCTCGCGAGCCGACGAATTCGACCCCCTACTCACTCGATGGTAGTCCGAGCGGAGGCGCGACGCGCGGTGGTTAGCTCAAGGAGTGCCGGTCATGGCGAAGACGGTGGCGGCAAGGTGTTGGCGCTGGCTAGGGGATTACCTAGGAAAGCTCGCTAGGGCTGCAGGGCCTGCAGGGCGCCCACGCGTCGCAACCAAGGATCGCCACTCGCCAGCAGCGGGCGCACCGCCGTCGCGGCTTCGCCGGCCGCTGCACGGCCATCGAAGAGCCCGAGCACGACGGCATAGCGCACCGTGCCGCCGGCCTGGTAGGCCACCACGTACAGGGTGTCGTCCAGCTGCGCGCGGAGCTTGTCCGCGAAGCCCTCGGCGGTCTGCGCCGTGGACATGCTCGCCAGTTGCAGCACCCACGCTTGCGGCGAGGCCTCCTCGAAGTCCGAGGCGGCGCTGACCATCGCGGGCGCGCTTTGCGCAGGAACAGCGGTGGGCGCGGGGGCCGGGGTCGTCGGCGGCGGTGTCGGTGTCGGTGACGACCTGACCACGCGCGCCACGGGCGCCGGCTCAGCGATCGCGTCCCGAGGCTCTATGGGGGGTGCGACCACGTTCGCGGGCCGCGCCGTGCGTACCGCACCCGCGGTCGTCGTGGTACTGACCGATGACTCGCTCGGCTCGCGCCGCTGGCGACGCAGTTCGGCGAGCTTGACGACGGCGCCTTCCTCGCCGGCGGCGGCTGCTCGGCGCAAGAGGTCCTCGGCGCGATCGGTGTCGACATCCACCCCCCGCCCCGACATCAGCAACGACGCCAGGTTGTACTGGGCCTTGGGGTAGTTCTGCTCGGCGGCGCGCGCGAACCAGCTTGCCGCCTCCGCGTAGTCCCTCGGCACGCCGTTGCCGGTGGCGTAGAGCACACCGAGGCCGTGTTCCGCCCGCGCCAGGCCACGCCGTGCGGCGGCTTGGTAGAGCTCGTAGGCCTTGCCGTAATCCTGTGGCAGCCCCTTACCCGTGTGGTAGAGCAGGCCGAGATCGTACTGGGATTCCGGCAGTCCGCCGTCGGCTGCCTCGCGCCACCAGCGCGCGGCCTTGCCGTAATCCTGTGCCAGGCCGTCGCCGGCGTAGAACTTGGTCGCCAGGTTGTGGCGGAACTCCAGGTCCATTCCAGGCGCCGCCTGCTCGTAGAGCTCGGCGGCCGTCCCGGCCGAGCGCTCGACCCCTTGGCCGAACTCGTACATCAGCGCCAGGGTGGCTTGGGCGCCTGCGTCACCTGCGTCCGATAAGGGACGTAGCAGGTCCAGCGCGAGCTTGTAGTCGCCGCGGCGCCAGGCCGCGCGAGCGTCATCCAGGGGGTCGGCATGAGTGGTCCCCGCGCTTAGCACCAACAGCGTGGCGAGGAGGGCGGGTATCAAACCGGGGGCAGTAGCAGCGAATCGCGTCATTTTTAATTATCGGTAGATCAGTGAGTCTTGCGATATCCAGGTCCTGTTCGTCGACTTGCAGCCGGCGACGGAGCTGACGGGCGGGCGGTAGTGTAACGCCACGGGCAGCTCCGACGCCCGTGTTGCCGTTTCCCGCCTCAGCCTCGATCGAGATCTCGACGCCTGGCGAGGCGTCCATGGAGTCGACGCCCACCCGCCCGCGAGCTCCCAACCCTCTGCTAGGCTTGGCCGCTTCCCTCATCACCGCAACCTGCTCAAATCCCTATGAGTCACCGTCTCCTGATCGCCCTCGTGCTCCTGTTGCCCCTCGGCGTCGCCCACAGCGACGCGATTCGCCAGACCAAAGGCGACTTCTACGACGCCTTCCGCCAGCTGGGCGTCGACCTGCCGACGGCCAACGTCTACCGCACGGCCTCCGGCGCCCCCGGGCGAGAGTACTGGCAGCAACGCGCCGACTATCGCATCGACGTGGCGCTGGACGAGAAGGCCCGGCGCATCACCGGCGTGGTGGAGATCACCTATCACAACAATTCGCCAGACCGCTTGCGCTACCTATGGCTACAGCTGGATCAGAACCGCTTCGCCAGGGACTCCCTCGAGGCGCGCTCGAAGACCGCCGCCGACGCGGCGGGGCGCAACACCTGGCGCGACGCGCAGGGTGAGGGCAAGGACGTACTGAGCTACAAGGCGATCGCTCAGCATCAGAATCGCCAGGACGTCGAATACGGCTTCGAACTCGGTGCCGTCACTGACGGCACGGGCAACGCCCTTGCGCACACGGTGGTCGACACGATGATGCGCGTGGACCTGCCGACCCCCTTGGCGAGCGGCGAGCGCACGGTGCTGCGCATCGAGTTCGCCTTCAACGTGCTGCTGGAGATTCTCAACGACTCGCGCGGCGGCTACGAGCACTTCCCCGAGACGGATACGGCCCTCTACTTCCTCGCCCAGTGGTATCCCCGCGTGGCGGCCTACACGGACTACGCCGGCTGGCAGCACAAGCAGTTCCTCGGCCGCGGCGAGTTCACCCTCGAATTCGGCGACTTCGAGGTGGCCATCACCGTGCCCGCCAACCACATCGTGTCCTCCACCGGTGAGCTGCAGAACCCGGATGAGGTGCTGAGCGCCACCCAGCGCGAGCGCCTGGCCAAGGCGCGCACGAGCGAAGCCGAACCCGTGTTCATCGTGACGCCCGAGGAGGCGCTGGCGAACGAGAAGACCCGCAGCGCCAAGACCAAGACCTGGGTGTTCCAGGCCGAGAGCGTGCGCGACTTCGCTTGGTCGAGCTCGAGCAAGTACGTCTGGGATGCGATGTCCCACCGCCAACCGGGCGCCACCTACGACAACGTGCTCGCCATGTCCTTCTACCCCAACGAGGCCGGCAGGATCTGGGCGGACTACTCCACCCACGCGGTCAAGCACACGATGGAGGTCTACTCACGCTTCTCCTTCGACTACCCCTACCCCAGCGCTCAGTCCGTGAACACCTGGAAGAGCGGGGGCATGGAGTATCCGATGATCACCTTCAATGGCTATCGGGAAGATGAGGTGGACGCCGACCCCGAGGACCTGGTGGACGACGCGCGCAAGAGCACCTATTCGCGCAAGACCAAGTACGGCCTGATCGGCGTCATCATCCACGAGATCGGTCACATCTACTTTCCGATGACGGTGAACTCCGACGAGCGCCAATGGACCTGGATGGACGAGGGCATCAACAGCTTCCTCGACTACATGGCGGCGTGGGAGTGGGAGGAGAACTACCCCGCCTACCGCCCTAACCACGTGAACGTGCTCGACTACGTCACCGACTATATGACCAGCGAAGACCAGGTGCCGATCATGACCAACTCTGATTCGGTGCTGCACCTGGGCCCCAATGCCTACACCAAGCCGACGGCGGCACTGGTGGTGCTGCGCGAAACCGTGATGGGCCGCAAGCTGTTCGACTTCGCCTTCAAGGAGTACTCCCGCCGCTGGCGCTTCAAGCGCCCGACCCCCGCAGATTTCTTCCGCACGATGGAAGACGCCTCGGGCGTGGATCTCGATTGGTTCTGGCGTGGGTGGTTCTACTCGACGGACCACGTGGACGTGGCCATCCGCGACGTGCGCGAGTATCAGATCTCCAGCACCAACCCGGATATGGAAGGCCCCCTCGCCCGCGCCGAGCGGGAGCGCGAGGTACCCGAAGCGCTCGGCCAGCGTCGCAACCGCGAGGAAGGTCGAGCCACCTACCTCCAACGCCACCCCGAGCTCGCCGACTTCTACAACGAGAACGACGAGTTCACGCCCACCAACAAGGCGCGCAACGATCACGCCGACCTGCTCGATGGCTTAGAGGACTGGGAGTACGAGGCCCTGCGCCGCGCCGTCGCCGAAGGGCAGTTCATCTACTTCGTCGACTTCGACAACCTGGGCGGTCTGCCCACGCCCCTGCCCCTGGAGATCACCAACGCCGACGGCACGAGCGAATCGCTGATGCTGCCGGCGGAGATCTGGCGCCGCGACATCGCCAGCGTGACCAAGCTGCTGATCCGCGAACAAGCGATCAGCGCTGTCGCCCTGGACCCCCAGCACCAGACCGCGGACGCGGATTTCGCCAACAACCACTTCCCCCGACGCATCGAGCGCTCGCGTATTGAGCTGTATAAGTCGGAGAACGACACCCGTGACCTCATGCGCGAGACCCTGGACAAGCTCCGCGAGCGCAAGGCGGGTGAGGACGGCAAGGTGCGCACGGTGCCGCTGACCGGCGCACCGTGAATAGGACGCTGGCGCGCCGCGCGCGGGACGGGCTACTCGCCGTCCTCGCGCTGGCCAGCATCGGCGCTGCCGACGCCCACCGCGGTCCGGGCAGCGTGACCCGCATCGTGTGGAACCCCCGGAGCGAGCTCACGGAGATCACCCATCGCCTGCACGTGCACGACGCCGCCGTGGGGGTGGCCCAGGTCGAGGGCATCGAACGCCTCGACTTCGCCAGCCTCGAGGATCGGGCGCGTGCCGCGCTGTACGTCGAGGGCCGCTTCGCCGTGCAACTCGACGGCGAAACGCTAACCTTACGCACCCTGGGGGCGGAGCTGCGCGATGACTACTTGCTCATCTACCAGGAGTCGGATCGCCGCCTGAGCGACGGCACCCTACGGGTGGCCAACGATATCCTGCGCGATGCCTTCACCGAGCAGATCAATGAGGTGAACGTGCATCTGCCCGTGGGCGTGCGCACGCTTCGCTTCACTGGCGACGATAGCTGGCACGGACTGGCGAAGCACTGAGCGACCTCTGGGCGAGCGCTCACGACGACTCGCCAGCGCCCCCGCGCCCCTTGCGCCGCGCTTGCTTGGCTACGGCACGGCGCTCGCGCTTCTCCGTCTCCTTCTGCTCGCGGACTTCCTGCCGCGCTCGCGCCTCGGGCGACTGGGCGATGGCGTTGAGGCTCTCCAGCACATCTACCTCGCCCTCGGCGAGCAGGGTGTCGAAGTTGTCTCGGCACACGATCCAGGTGGCCCCGATCACCGCCAGCAACACCACGCCCATGAGCAAGGCGTAGGTGAGCACATCCGCTAGATCCCCCAACCAGTCCGGTGGGTACCAGCCGGTCACGGCACCGATCAGGGCGCTCGCGATGGGGCCTACGATGCCGATCTCGACGAACAGCAACACCATGACCCACATCGTGACCTGGAAGACGAACAGGCGCACGGCGAGGTCCCAAAGGGCCCGCAGCCACTTGCGCCGGTAGCACAGGGTGGCCATGGCCACGGCGTAGGCGGCAGCCACGGCCAGCATGTCCGCGAGCAAGCGCACCACGGCGTCGGCCACTTCCAGGGGCTCGGGCGATGCACCGAGGAGTCCCGGTAGGCTCACCGCACCGCGCCAGGCCTGCGCCAGAACCAGCACGAGTATCGCCGGCCCGATGGAGGCGGCCAGCCAGGGAAAGTCGCCGGAGTCCGCCTGGTCCGAACGGAACAAGTAGCGTCGAATCAGCGCCGCCTGCGCCGCGCCTAGCAAGGCGGCCGCGGGGTTCACGACACCGTCCAGGTCTATCGAGGGCATGAGCAAGGCCAACAGTTCGCCGGCCAGCACGCCGAAGACCGCCAGCGCCAGCAAATTTCGCCGCGGCGCCGAGCCGAATACGAGCTGCAGGCGTCCCTGGGTGCGCTGCTCGCCAGACACGAGCTCGCGCACCGTCGGCACCATGTCGCCCAAGCCATCCCGCGCCACCGAGCGCAGCCACTTCAAATCGTACATGGGTCTAGTCTAGCGACGGATTTCGATCCCGGTAATGCAATCCTCTGACCGCAGTGCGCACTGATCGACAGTTCGCGGAACGGACATAACCGAGACTTGGGCGTTCCGTTGTAAGCCGACGAGAGATCAGCTGACATGGCCGCTCACGCACCCGCCACCCCAAGCCACGACGCGCACGATTCATCCCAACTGGGCACCGTCCTGCGCGAAGTGTCCAATCAAGCCACGCTTCTCAGCACCGAGATCGTGGACATCTCCGCCAACGTCGCCACCGTCAGTGGTCAGGTGGTTGAGCAGGCCTCCCTGTTCTCGCGCCTGGGCCAGGACGCGGACGAGATGGCCCAGGTCAACCAGCAGATCACCGCGGCGGCCGAGGCGGCCCGGAGCGTCTCCAGCCGTACCTCCGCCAAGGTCGAAGAGTCGCGAGGGCAGGTGGACAGCGCCGTGAAGACGATCCACGAACTGGTCGAGGGCGTCAGTCGCGTCGGCGATCAGCTGGAGGGGATCAAGAAGACGCTCTCGGGCGTCACCAGCGTCGCCGCCGAGATCGATCGCATCGCCCGCCAGACCAACCTACTGGCGATCAACGCCTCCGTGGAGGCGGCCCGTGCCGGCGAGGCGGGGCGTGGCTTTGCGGTCGTGGCCGGCGAGGTGAAGGCCTTGGCCACGCAAACCTCGGAGGCCACCGCCGATATCGACAAGACCCTGCGCGGTCTCGCCTCCCAGTTCGAATCCCTGATCGCCGAGGGCAGCAAGAGCACCCACGCGGCTGAAGAGGTTCGCTCAGGCACCACCGCCATCAGCGAACTCGTGGTCACCGTGGACACGGCGATGGGCGAGCTGGGCGAGCAGGCCGATAGCATCGACACCGCTGCCGAGCGCATCGGGCAGCAGGTCACCCACATGCAGGACGCCTTCCGCGGCATGGTGGGCAAGGTCAACGACGCGAGCGCGGCGCTCAGCGACACGTCCACGCGCGTGGACAAGCTCATCAACGTCGGCGAGACCGTGGTTGGCCTCACCGCGACCAGCGGCATCGACACGCCGGATACGGAGTTCGTTCACCTGGCCCAGCGCACCGCGGCCCAGATCGCCCAGCTCTTCGAGCAAGCGCTCGACAGCGGACAGCTCACGATGGAGAGCCTGTTCGATCGGGAGTATCGACCGATCCCCTCCACCAATCCCGAGCAGGTGATGACCAAGTACGTCGACTTCACCGATCGCCATCTGCCGGCGATTCAGGAACCACTGCTGGACAACACCAAGATCCTGTTCTGCGCCGCGGTGGACGGCAACGGCTACCTGCCCACGCACAACAACAAGTTCTCCCAGCCACAGGGCTCGGATGTGGCGTGGAACACGGCTAACTGTCGCAATCGCCGCATCTTCGACGACCGCGTCGGGCTCGCCGCGGGACGCAACCGTGCGCCACAACTCGTGCAGACCTACCGGCGCGACATGGGGGGCGGCCAGTACGTGATGATGAAGGACATCTCCGCGCCGATCGTCATTCGCAACCGCCACTGGGGCGGGTTTCGCATCGGGGTGAAGGTCTGAGGTCGGGCAGACGCTCTGCCTCGCCTACGCAACCGCAGGACTCTCATCATGTCGCTCGTCACCGCCTGCCGTCATCTGCTGATCGCGAGCGTAGCCAACATCTTCGCTTGGTCGGGCATCGCCCACGCCAGTGACAACGTAACGATCACGATCAGCCCCGTTCTTCCCGATCGCACCCTCGCCCGCGCGGGGGGCGAGCCCGTGACTTCGGTCGTCACCATGCTAGGTGAGACGGTCATGCTCACGATCACCAACGGTCGGGACTTCACCCTTGCCGGCCTCGGCGGGTTGGCGGGCACACGCCTGGACGAAATGCCCACCGATGGCGATGTGGTGCACATCACGCCTGAGCCCAAGGAGAGCGAGGATGGCTACGTGCTACGCATTCAGACCTCGCGCTGGCGTAACGGCCAGGTGCGCGTGTTCAGCAGCACCGTGGGCGCCAGTGCCGGCGAGTGGGTTCGCCTGTGGGGTCGAAGCCAAGCGCCGGACGCGCGCAAGGTGCAGCGCTTCAGCGCGGGCATGCGCGAGGAGTCGCTCTACGTGATGGTGGAGCCGTGAGCCACGCTCGCACGGCGTGGCTCAGGCGATGAGATCGCGCACCGGCGCCACACGCCGGGTGTCCGGAAACACCTCGTTCCCCAACACGCGCTCACCCAAGCCGAGATGATCGGCGAGCACACCTTTGATCAGTGCGCGAGTGTCCAGCGTGGGCCGCAAGTCGCGCGCCTCGTGCAGCGCCTTCGGCGCCAAGCCCGGCCAATCCGTCACCACCTGGCGTCCACGCACGGCGCCGCCGACCAGAAAGCCCGCCCCGCCCGTGCCGTGGTCCGTGCCCTCGGTGCCGTTCATGGCCACCGTTCGCCCGAACTCGGTGAGCACCATCACCACCGTGTGCTGCCACGCTGACCCCAAGGAGACGCGCAAGGCGTCGAGCCCCGCGTCCAACTGGCGAAACTGACGCGGCAGCGCGGGACCGCTCTCCTGCCGCGCGTGGGTGTCCCAGCCGACGGACTCGAGCATCACCACCCGGGGACCTTCGGGGGCGGCGAGGAAATCTCCGGCCGCCTGGGCCAGCGCACCGAGATCGCGACGCCCACGCGGCGATCCCTCGTCCATCGGCACGAGATCGTTGATCTCGCGTGCTTGGGCGAACGCCTCCCCTAGGGTGGCGTCTTGGTCGTACAGGCGCTGCAGGCGGTCCAGGAGTTCTGCGTCCGGCGCGGGTAGGGCGGACGGCGACCAGGAACTCACGGGCGCCTCCCCCCGCAGAACCAAGGGCATCACCGGCACGATCGCCATGGCGGGAGACGTCGCCCCAAGGGCTGCTACCGCTCGGTTGAGCCACCCGGACGACAAGCTGTAGGGCACCACCCCACCGTGCTCCAGGACGTTCTGCGCATCGAAGTGGGAACGACCCTGATAGGGAATGCAGTGGGCGTGCAGCACCGCCAGCTCACCCGCCGCCCACCGCTCGTGCAGCCGGGGCAGTCGCGGGTGCAGGCCGAAGAAACCATCCAGATCCAGGGCCGTGTTCGCCTCTTCCCCCGGCGGCGCTAAGCCCCCCCCTCGGCGAGCCGCTTCAAAATGTGGATCCCCGAAGGCTGGCACGGCCGACAATCCATCCATGCCCCCGCGCAGCACGAGCAGCACGAAGCGCGGGTCGTCCTCGCGGCGACCGGGCGCGGCGGCGAACACCCGGCTCGAGGCCACCCCTGCCAGCAGACCGATAGATTTTATTAGCTCACGGCGACTTACGGGCATTCTCTACCTCCGCATGAACTCGGGGCTCAACAGCAGCAGCGCCAGCGCCTGTGAGGGCGATGAAGCGCCGGCGACCGACCGTGTCACCCGGTCGGAGTAGGCGCTGCCGAGCACCTCGGCCCCGAGCTGGCCGACATCGCGGGTGGCTGAGGCCGTGCGTTGGGCGAGGCGGGTCGCCCACTCGATCCGTTTCCATACGCCATCCGGCGAAGCCCAGTGTGCTTCCAGGTCGGACCAGCCGTCGGGGCCAGGGGCGAGATACAGGCCCTGCCCCATCACCCGCGTGGCACGCACGAAGGGCCGCACCTTGGCCGTCGGCACTTCCAAGGCTCGTAGCACGGACACCAGATATTCTTCGGGCCGCTTGAACTTGCGTGGCGGCCCCTCCCAGGCGTCGGGACACTCCAACAGCAAAGCTCGGTAGGTGGCGGTCAAGTCGCCATCGCTCTTGCGAAAGGCGCGCGCGACGCGGGCCACGGCTCGCGCTGGTGGTGTGTCCGCGATGAAGTGTCGACAGAGTTTGGTCGCGATGAACTGTGCGGTGTTCGGATGGTTCGCGAGATCATCGAGAATCGCTTGTCCCTGAGCCATGCCACCCTGCTCGTAACGCTTGCCGAGCACGGTCACCGCGCCCGGTTCGTGGGCACGCGCGTCGAAGTAGTAGAACGCCTCCCAGCCAGCCTCCTCGTAGGGCGCTCGCAACGCCGTCATCTCGCGCGCCAGAACACCTAGCGGATCCTCTGCGTGGATCACACGATTGAGGCGCGCACGTTTCTCATCGCGTGTCCCCAGCACCTCGCGCACACCCCAGCCCGTGAGGGCGCGAGCGAATTGCTCGACGTCGTCCTGATCGTAGCCACCATCCACGCCCACCGTGTGCAGTTCGAGGATCTCGCGCGCATGGTTCTCGTTGAGTCCCAGGGTTTTTCGGACCGGGCCACTATGCGCTTGGGCGTAGGCCTTGGGATGCTCGGCGTAGAACGAGTGCGGGCCTACGCTGCGGTAGTTGTCGAGGTAGCGCTGCATCGCCGGGTGGCGGGTCGCCGCCTGCAACAGGTCGGCGAAGCTGCCGGTGATGTTCGGCCGTATCACATCGCGCTCGAAGGCCGGCGGCAGCAATCGCATCGCCCGGCTCAGACCGGAGACGCTGAAGTGGTTGATCCAGAAGTGCACCAGGCGCTCGCGAAAGGGCGTATCGGAGCCGACGGCCACTGCCAGGCGAGCCTCGCTCGCGGCTAGCGCACGGGCTGACTCTTCCTTGCGCTGGATCTTGTTCCGCGATTGGGAATCACCCATGCCCGCGACGTCGACGCCTTTGCGCTCGAGGCGGCGATAGACGTCGCGTTGGGCTCTAGCGAAGGGCTCGTAGAGGATGTCCTCACGGGAGGGAGGCAAGGCGCGCAGCGCGGACGGCAGCGCCGATGTCGGGGTGAGCTGGGCGAGGAGCCAGCCTCGCGGATCCTTGGCGATCGCCGTCAGGTCACCTGGCCGGGCGCCGAGGCCGAAGCGGTTGGCAGCGATGGTAGCGTCGTGCAGCGACATAACCGTATCCGATGGATCACTCTCAGATAACGGCCTGAGCTCGGCGGCGTTGACCCACGCCAGCTCAAGCGCCCGCGCGCCGTGGGAGTCCCTCAACCGCCGATGTAGTACATCTCGATCTTCTCGCCACGCGGTGCGCCCTCGGCGCGTTGTTCGCTGTAGCGATCTGCACGACCACGCCAGACGGCGGCGACCAGCTCCTCGAGCCCCACATCGTCCAAGCCATCGCGCAGGGGCGCGCGAAGATCGAAGCCCTCGGTGGCGAACAGACAGGTGTAGAGCTTGCCCTCGGAAGAGAGGCGAGCCCGAGAGCAGGCACCGCAGAAGGGTTCGGTCACCGAGGTGATGAAGCCGATCTCCCCTGCCCCGTCGGCGTAGCGATAGCGGCTCGCCACATCGCTCGCGTGGCGACGCTTGACCGCCTCCAGGGGCCAGCGCTCATGAATCAAATCGACCAGGTTGCGCGCGGGCACCATGTCCGCGTGCTGCCAGTGGTTGATGTTGCCGACGTCCATGTACTCGATGAAACGCACGACCACGTCCGTGCCGCGGAAACGCTCCAGCAGATCGAGCACCGTGTGGTCGTTCACACCGCGCTGTACCACGGTGTTGATCTTGATCGGCCGAAGGTCCGATTCCAGGGCGGTCTCGATACCGTCGAGCACCCGTGGCACGCCCCCGCGACCGCCGCTCATGGTGGCGAACACCTCTGGATCCAGGGAATCGAGACTCACGGTGATCCGATCGAGACCGGCGGCCTTGAGCATGGCAGCCTGCTGTCCGAGCAACACTCCGTTGGTGGTCAGGGCGATGTCGTTGATGCCCTTCAGCTGAGAAAGCTCAGCGATGAGATCCGCCAGGCCAGGTCGAAGCAAGGGTTCGCCGCCGGTGATGCGCAGCTTGCTCACGCCCAAGCGGGTCGCCGCCCGTGCCACACGCACGATCTCGGCGAAGCTCAGCCGCTCGCCAGGATCGAGGAAGCGGAAGTTGCGGTGGAACTTGTCCTCGGGCATACAGTAGGGGCAGCGGAAGTTGCAGCGATCCATGACACTGATGCGCAGATCGCGCAGGGGGCGCCCGAGCGTATCGCGCGGGCTGCCCGCCGGCGCCTCGAGGCCCGCCCCGAAGGTCACCGGTGTTTCGGCGACCGTCGTTGGCAGGTCTGCCTGCTCGGCAGGCGATGAGCCGTCATCGGTTGGGGGAGTGGTGTCGCTCAAGGTCCTGTCCGTGTCTGCGCATCGCCGCGCACCTGCGCCAGCAGGCGGGCCGCCTCGGGGCCGCGAATGCGGGCGATGTCTTCCTGGGTCTTCAGTAGCGCGCCGAGCGTATCGTCCACCAGTTCCCCGGTCAGGGTCGACGCCTCGAGTTGGCTCAAGGCATTGGCCCAATCGATGGCCTCCGCCACCCCCGGTGCCTTGTACAGGCCCTGCTCACGCAGGCGCTGCACGAAGGCCACGAGCTGCTGGCCGAGGGCTTCGCTCACCACCGAAGCACGACTGGCGACGATGCGCTGTTCCGTCTCAGCATCCGGGTAGTCTACCCAGTGATAGAGGCAACGGCGCTTAAGCGCGTCATGCACTTCGCGTGTTCGATTCGAGGTCAACACGACGATTGGCGGCACCGGCGCTCGCACCGTGCCCAACTCTGGTATCGAGAGTTGAAAATCCGCCAACAGTTCCAGGAGCATCGCCTCGAAGGGCGGATCCGCCCGGTCCAGCTCGTCGATGAGCAACACCGGCGCGCCGCGCGCCTGGGGTCGCAGGGCCCGCAGCAGCGGCCGTTCGAGCAGGTAGCGCTCGTGGTAGAGATCCTGCTCCAGCCCTTGCGAACTCTGGGCCTCCCGCTCCGCCGCGCGGATGTGCAGCAGCTGTCGCGGGTAGTCCCACTCGTACGCTGCCCTCGCAAGGTCCAGGCCCTCGTAGCACTGCAGGCGAATGAGCTCGCGCCCGAGGGCGCTCGCGAGCGCCTTGGCGAGCTCCGTCTTGCCGACGCCCGCCTCCCCCTCGAGGAACAGGGGGCGATGCAGGCGCAAGGCCAGAAAGGTGGCCGTGGCGAGCCCGCGTGAGGCAACGTAGCCGGCGCCTGCGAGGAGCGTGGCGGCGCCGTCCACGTCCGCCGGCAAGGTTTGCGCCGCGTGCACCGACGACGGCGCCTCAGCCACCTGCCGCGTCGACAGCTCGCCCCGCCATCACCTCCACCAAATGGGCCCGATAGGCCGAAGAGGCATGGAGGTCTTCGTTGAGGGCCACCTCATCGGGCACGGTGATACCGGCGAGCGCCGCTCGCGAGAAGTCTGCCGCCAGCGCCTGCTCCATCGCCGGCACCCGGAAGACCTGTTCACCAGCCCCGGTCACGGCGACGCGCACTTGCGTGGCCGTCTGCGCCACCATGACGCCGACCACCGCGTAGCCCGAGGCGGGATTGGGAAACTTCACGTAAGCCGCGCGCTGCGGGATGGGAAAGCTCACCTTAAGGACCAGTTCATCAGCCTCGAGGGCGGTCTCGAACATGCCGGTGAAGAACGCCTCGGCGTCGAGCGCGCGACGGTCCGTGTGTACCGTGGCGCCCAAGCCCACTAGCGCTGCCGGATAGTCGGCGGCAGGATCGTTGTTGGCGATGGCCCCGCCCAGGGTGCCGCGATTGCGTACCTGGGGATCACCGATCCTTGAGGCGAGATGGGCCAAGGCCGGTATCGCCTCTCGCACTAGCGCATGCCGCGCCACTTCCGCGTGGCGCGTCATCGCGCCGATCACGAGCGCTTCCCCTGCCCGCGACACACCGTGCAGGGGCGACACCCCATCCAAGGCAATCAGCTGGGATGGGCTGGCCAAACGCAGCTTCATCGTCGGCAGCAAGGTCATGCCGCCGGCCAGGAACTTCGCTTCCTCATCGGCCTGAAGCGCGGCCACGGCCTCCTCGACCGACGTGGGGGCTCGATACCCGAAGGAGTACATACTCAACGTCAACAGCTCCGTTCAGTGGCTGGCAAGGGGCAGGCGCAGATCTGCTACCGCGACATCATCCATGCGCTAAAGCCAGCTCCTGCGCGGCCGCCATCACGGCATCCACGATGCCCTGGTAGCCCGTGCAACGACAGATGTTGCCGGCCAACCACTCGCGTACCTCCGCCTCCGATGGCGTGGGGTTGTGCTGCAGAAGGTCGGCAGCGCTCATGATCATGCCGGGCGTGCAGAAACCGCATTGCAGGCCGTGGAACTCGCGGAAGGCCTCTTGGATGGGGTGCAGTCCATCGGCATCGGCAAGGCCCTCGATCGTCGTGACCGTCGCCCCGTCCGCCTGCACGGCTAGCATGGTGCAGCTCTTGGCCGAAACCCCGTCGAGGTGAATAACGCAGGCGCCGCACTGGCTCGTATCGCAGCCCACGTGGGTGCCGGTGAGGTCGAGTTGGTTGCGCAGGAACTCCACCAGCAACGTTCGCGGCTCCACCTCGCCGTGAACTTGCCGACCGTTGACCGTCATCGCCACCTTCATCACATGCAACCCCTCATCGCCGGTGGACGCGCGCCGCGGCGGCGACGGTCACACTGCGTCGTCCGCACCGCCTGAGACCTTCTCATCCGCGACCGAACAGAATGAATAACAAAGTGCCCAACGCCACCGCACCGCCAGCCACCATCAGCCACGCCTTGCTGCCGCCCCCCTTCGCCGTCGGCGACGCGTCGCCATCGACCACTTGCGTATCGGCGCCGATGCGCTCGGCGAAGGCGTCGAAGAACTGATCTGAGATCTTGCGCGCCACCCCCACCACGAGGCGCGAACCCACCTGAGCCAGCTTGCCCCCCACCTTCAGGGTGGCCGCGTAGGTCAGGACCGTTTGCGCACCATCTTCGGCGAGCTCGACGGTGGCCGTGCCGCGGCCGAAGCCCGCCGCGCCGCCCTTGCCCTCGCCGTGCATGGTGTAGCGGGCAGGCGGGTGGAGTTCGGTGAGCGTAATCGTGGTCTTGAAGCGGGATTTGACGGGCCCGATGGCGGCGGTGAGGACCGCATTCACCTGCTCGTCCGACACCCGCTCCAGCGATTCGCAACCCGGAATGCACGCTTGCAAGGTGTCCGCCTCATGCAGGGCATCCCACACCTGCTGGCGCGGCGCCGCCAAGCGGTACTCACCGGCGATATCCATCGATCCCCCACGAACAACTCGGGAGCCTGATCGCTCCCTGCTCCAGGCTGGCGCGACAACCGCCTGACGGCCCGGCGCGCATCCCGCTGTAGCTTAGCATGCGATTTTCTGCCTTCAGCGCGTGGGTCGTGCGAGAACCTAGTGGCCTGTCCCGTAAGTTCGTTGAAGAACTCGCGGGACAGGACACTAGGCGTAAGATGCACGAGCGGGGCGACCGATCCGCCCCGCGTCCTGCGATCACGGAGACCTGCCGACCCATGACCATGCGCGCCCTTTGCGAGCAGTTTCACCGCTGGCGAGACGAGGCCGAGGCGATGGTGCTCGCCACCGTGATCGATACGGCCGGCTCCACCTACAGCAAGGCCGGCGCCCAGATGCTCATCGCCCCGGACCAGGGCCATCGCGGCTTGCTGAGCGGCGGATGCCTGGAGGGTGATCTCACCCTGCACGCGCAACGCTGCCTCACAGAGGGTCGCCCGCGGGTGGTGAGCTACGACATGCGCAACCGCGAAGAGGACGAAATCTGGGGCCTGGGCCTCGGCTGCGACGGCGCCCTCGACATCCTCCTGCAACCGCTGACTGACGAGGAAGCTTGGCAGCCCTTCGCCGCCATCGCAGACGCTGCCCGTTCCGGTCGACGCGCCGCCTGGGGGCTGGTAGTCGGACCTGCGCCCGGGCACGAGGAGGCTCCCCATCCCCTGCTCGGCAGCAGCGTCGTCCTCACGGACCCCACCAACGCCTCGCAGACCCGACGCGTGCGCGGCGCCCTCGATGAGACCGGCCTCGAGACCATCACCGAGCGCTGCCGCGACGTCGCCCTCGCCGGTGGTGTCGAGCGGCTCGCGCTTGCCGATGGGCAGGGGACGTCCCTCGATGTGCTCGTCACACCAGTCAACACACCTATTCGCCTACTGGTCGTAGGCGCAGGCCCAGACACGCTACCGCTCCTGCGCATGAGCCGGGAGCTCGGCTGGTACGTCACGCAGGCGGACCACCGCCCGGGCAGCCTCGCGGCCGCCAAGGACGGCGCACCGGTCGATGTCTCCGTGGAAGTGATCCCCGGTCGACTGCGCGAGCACCTGGCCCTCGACCGCTTCGACGCGGTGGTCATCATGAGCCACCACCTGGTGAGCGATCGCGCTTACCTGGAGGAGCTGGCCCTGTCCGAAGTGCCCTTCATCGGCCTGCTCGGGCCCGCCGCACGCCGGCGTCGATTGCTCGCCGATGTTACCGAGCGCCTCGCCAATGGCGGCGATCGCGTGACCGGTCTGCGCGATGCCCGCGCCCTCACGGCGCGCACCCATGGCCCCGTCGGCCTCGATCTCGGCGCCCGCGACCCCGCCGGTATCGCCCTCTCCATCGTCGCCCAGGTGCAGCAGTTTCACGCTCGCAACGGCTGATTCGCCTCAGAACGCCAGCAACCTCGCCAGGTCTTCCAACGAGCGCAGATTGTGCGCCGAACGCATCTCATCGACGTGGGGTAGCAGGGCGCGAATGCCGTTGGCTCGCGCCTCGAAGCCTGCGTAGCGCAAGAGCGGGTTGAGCCAGAGCCAACGATGCGCGAGGCGCTGCAGGCGGGCCGCCTCGCGACCCAGGCGATCGTGCGCTTCGCGTTCGAGCCCATCGCTCAGCAGGACCACCAACGCCTGGCCCGCCAACACGCGGTGGGCCCAGCGCCGATTGAACTCACCCAGGCAATCCGCAATGCGCGTTCCCCCATCCCAATCGGGCACCAGGCCACTCACCCGGGCGACGGCAAGGTCGGCGCTCGGGTGGCTCAGGGCCCGTGTCACATGACTGAGGCGCGTCGAGAAGACGAAACTGAACACCTCACGACGCTGCAGGGTGAGCGCGTGAGCGAAGTGCAGAAACGCTCGCGAGTAGGCCGCCATCGACCCGGAGACATCACACAGCAACACCACGGGCACTTGGCGCGAGTCGTTCCGGACACGGGCGAGCGCTGCGAGCTCGCCGCCGTAGCGCCGACCCTCACGCAGGGTGGCTCGCAGATCGATGCGCGAGCCCGTGTTTGGCGATGGCCGCTGACGGCGGGTCGGCCGTCGCGGCAGGGTGGGCAGGAGCTGGGCGATCGCGGCCTCGGCTTGCGCGAGCTCAGCGCTGGTCATCTGGGCGAAATCGCGCGTCCCCAGCGTGTCGCGATCGGACACGGTGAGGGGCGCATGGCGTGGGTGCATGGAGGCGGGTCGGTCTGCGCCCCGGCCGTCGTCCAAGCGCGGGCGTCCCCCTTCGAGATCGAGCGGCGGCGCGTCCTCGCCGGGTGGCGGCGCGTCCTCCCGGGCTTGCAGCGGCTGCGGCGTGCGCGCAACGGCGAAGAACACGTCGAAGAGGCTGTCGAAGCAAGCCCGCGTTTCGGGGTCGCGCACGAGCGCCGCGTGCAAGGACCAGTAGGTATCCTCGCGCGTTGCCAGCCCCACTTCGTGCACGCAGCGCAGGGCCTCCAGCACCTGCGCCGGCCCCACCGCCACGCCGTGCGTGCGCAAGGCGCGCGCGAAGGCGATGATGTGACCCGTGATGCGGGGCAGCGACGACGACGATGGGGGAGAAGGCGTAGCCATGGACGATCACACCGGCCCTGGAAGCGAGCCAGTGTTGCCGCCGCTGCCCGGCCGGATCAAGCCGGTGCTGCTGGCGGCCGGCGCGTCGCGGCGACTCGGCCAACCTAAGCAACTCGTCCAGTGGGGCGGCAAGGCGCTGGTCGCCCGCGCCGTCGACGCGGTGCTCGCGACCAGCCCACACCTCGCGCCGGTGACCGTGGTCACGACGAGTGCGCTGCGCCCCGCCATCGCTCGAGCCCTCGCCGGCCAACCGACCCTGCTCCTCGACAATCCCTTCGCCGAGCGCGAGGGCATGGCCAGCTCCCTGAGATTGGCGGTCGCGGCGGCCCGGTCGGCTCAGGCGGACGCGCTGATGATCATGCTCAGCGACCAACCGCTGATCGACGCTGGGGCTCTGCGTCGCTTGTTGAACGCGTGGATCGAGGCGCCAGGGCGCGCGGTGGCGAGCGCCTACGGCGAGGTGAGCGGGGGCGTCCCCGCCGTCTTCCCGCCCTCGATGTTCGCCGCCCTCGCCGGTCTGCGCGGCGACGTCGGCGCGCGCGCGGTGCTGCGAGCCACATCGTTCACCTCGGTGGCCATGCCTGAAGCGGCGCTGGACATCGATCGGCCAGAGGATCTGGCCCGCCTTCCGGCGACGTCCGCGCGCCCCTAGTCAGCGGCCATCGGCAAAATCACGCGGGCGACCAGACCCTCACCCGGTGCACTGGTGAGGCTCAACTTGCCACCTAACGATTCGATCAATGCATCGGTGATCGCAAGACCCAATCCTGCGCCGCCGGTTTCGCGCGAACGCGAGTCTTCGATCCGGTAGAAGGGTTCGGTCAGCTTGGCCAAGGCCTCCGCCGGCACCCCCGCCCCCTCATCGCGCACGGTCACCGTCAACAGCTGCTGCGCCGGCGCTCCCACCAGCGCCACCACGAGGTGAGCGCCCCGGCCGTAGCGCACCGCGTTCTCCACCAGATTGGCGAGGGCCCGGCGCAGGGGAGGCCCCGCGACCGCAACGCGCGCGTCCTCGCCGGGCGGATCCTCCACCTGCAAGGTGACCGCGGCGCCGGCGGCCTCGTGGGGTTCGAGCACATCGCGCAATAGGGGCACCAGGTCGAGCGCGGTCGGTGCCTCTCGGGCCTGCCCGCCGCCAGGGGTGGCGCTGGCATGGCGCGCGTAGGCCAGCGTGTCATCGAGCAACGCGCTCATCTCATCGATGTCGGCGATGGCCTTCTCGCGCTGGGTCTCGTCGGTGATGTACTCCGCGCGCAAGCGTAAGCGCATGAGGTAGGTGCGGTAGTCGTGGGCGATCGCCGCCAGGGTCATGGTGCGTTGCTCGACCAGGCGCCGAAGGCCGCCCTGCAGGCGGTTGAAGGCAGCGGCGACGCGACGCACGGGGCCGGGGCCGCGCTCCTCCAGCGGCTGGGCGTGCAGGTCGTCGGCGAAGGCCGTGATGCCCTGGGCCATGCGCGCCAGGGGGCGCGACGTGGCGAGCGACGCCCAGATCAACCCAGCCAGGAGCGCCAGCCCCACCACCGAGCTGATCACGAGGATCAGCGATAAGGCCAGCTGCCGCCGGTGCAGCGGGCTCGCTTCCATCACCAGCGCGCCGCCGCCGTCGAGCTGCACGATCAGGGCGAAGCCGCCGGTGCGCAAGGCGCGGTGGCGGGGTCGGCGGTGGGCATGGGCGCCACCCTGTGGCGAACGCGATCGCTCGGCGCCGTCCCCTGCCCCCGGCGGTGGTGGCGGGCGCGTACCACCGGGCGGCGGTTCGCGCTCGTAGGCGTAGAAGGCACGGGGGGCCAGCGCGCGCTCGTACACCTGGGCCAGATGGCTGGAGGCGGCGTCAGTTCCCGGATGGGGATCTTCGGCCGGGAAGGTCGGCACCAGCCGGTAGCGTACGAGCGGCGAGTTGACGGCGCGCAGCACTCGCGCGTGCTCCTCGGCGGGTGTCGCCTCGAGCAACTCGATGGTGGCCACCGTCTGCGCCACCAAGGCGGGGCGCAAGGGCACGCCGAAATCTCGTACGCGCAGCCAGGCACTGCCCCCGACCAACGCGATCTGCAGGGCCGTGAGCAGGGCGAGCACGAGGATCAACACGCGCATGCCGAGACCGTCCGACACCACCATCGGACTATTCGCGATGCACGTCGACGGCGAGCAGGTAGCCACCGCCGCGGACGGTTTTGATCAGCTGGGGATCGCGAGGCTTGTCGCCTAATTTTCTTCTAAGGCGCGAGAGCTGCACGTCGATCGCCCGGTCCACGGGGGCCGCGTGGTCGGCTCGGGTCCAGTCCAGGAGTTGGTCGCGGGAGAGCATCCGGCGCGGATGACGCACGAAGGCACTCAGCAGATCGAACTCGCCCTGCGACAGCACGACGACGGCACCTGCGGGGTCGATGAGCGTGCGCTCATCCAGATCGATGGTCCACTCGGCGAAGCGGTAGCGCTCGTGGGCAGGCTCGGTCGTGGGAGCGGCCTCAACGGGCTCGGCCAGTCGTGCGTGGCGACGCAGGACCGCGCCGATTCGCGCCATCAGCTCGCGCGGGTTGCAGGGCTTTGGCAGGTAATCGTCAGCCCCCACTTCGAGGCCCACGATGCGATCGACGTCCTCGCCCCGCCCCGACAGGAGGATCACGGGCACGGTCCCCGCGGCGCTCAAGCGACGACATATGGAAAGCCCATCCTCGCCCGGCATCATGATGTCGAGGACCACGAGGTCGATCGACGTATCGGCCAGCAGCCTGTCGAGGTCAGCCCCGTCGCGACAGGCGGTGACGCGCAGTCCCTGCTTGAGCAGGTAGTCCTGCAGCAGGTCGCGGATCTCCTGATCGTCCTCTACCAGGGCGATGTGGGGTTCGGAAGACGGGCTGGCACTCATAGGGGCACAGTTCAACAGATCCATGTAAGCCACGGATCGGCCGATTGTAACGCCTTCATTACAGGGCGATGAGGTGGCTCAACCGCCCTTGGAATACGTGAAACAACGTGACAGGCCCGAACTGAGGGCCGCGGCGCAGGTCAGACTCGTGGACGGCCAAGGGGCGTGACCCAGATGCCGCTTCGGCGCAACCGAGCATCTAATTTCACGCGCTTCCGACGGCCAGGGTGTTGAAACGAGAGAATTATCGTAGGTACCCTGCCTCACCGTTATGCGTTGGGCACCCGGGGGGGAGCACCATCGATGCTGGCTGAATGCCGCGCGACCGACCGTCTTCCCTGGCTGTGCCACCCACTCTCATCACGTGGGGCACGCGAAACTGCATTCCATCCATCGTTTCGGAGTTTGTTTGTGAAGACGAAAACAACCACAACGGTTTCCCTGCTCGCCGCCCTGTGCATGGCCACCTTCGGCATCTTTTCCACCGCCAGCGCCGAGCACCACGAGAGCACGACCGGGGGCACCACCCACACGGTCGCCGCTCAGGGCGTGAAGTTCAGCCCGATGTTCCTCTACATCGAGCCCGGCGACACGGTGACCTGGACCAACATGATCGGTCACAACATCGAGACCATCGACATCATGGTCCCCGAAGGTCAGGAAAAAGTCCTGACGGAGATGGGTCAGCTGCCGGCGATCAAGTTCGATACTGTGGGCATCGTGGTCTACAAGTGCACGCCGCACTGGGGCGCGCGCATGGGCGGCGTCATCGTGGTCGGCAAGCCGGATGACCCCAACGCGATCATCGATGCCTACACCGCTGCCATCGAAACCGATCCCAGCTCTAAGCCGGCCAAGGGCCTCCTGAAGAAGCTGCGCGTCGACATGGAGTCCAAGGGCCTGCTCTGAGGCACCGCTCCCCTGGCGCGGGTGATCGTCGGTCGCCCGCGCCTGCTCCCTCTCGATCTACTGTGAGCCCTTTGTAACAGCCGCGCCGCCCGGCGCCGCACGCGCTCACAAACGGCTTATTCCTGTGCAAGGTGCGTGAGGCATCGTAATGCTCCAGGCAGGGTTGAAGGACAGCCCTCGCTGATGGTTCAACGAACTGATCAGGAGCACAAGATGATCCACCTTACGAAGTCTCTCTCCACGCCGCTGCTGCTCGGCATCGCCCTGGCGCTTTCGAGCAACGTGACCTCAGCCGACCCAGGCTCGGCCCGGGGGGAGCGTCCCGACCCGGCGGAGCGCCTGGCGCAGGTCGACACCAACGACGATGGCCTCATCAGCCGCGAGGAATTCGTGGCGGCGCGGGCCGACCACTTCGCCATGCTCGACCGCGACGGCGACGGCTACTTCAGCGAACTCGACATCCCCGAACGCCTGCGCGGCCGCGATCACGCCCAGCACCGTCACGAGCGGATGCTGGCGGAGTTCGACCAGGACGGCGATCGCCTGGTAAGTCAGCTCGAGTTCGAGAGCGGCCCCACGCCGCACTTCGATCGCGCGGACAGCAACGGCGACGGGCAGATCGATGCTACCGAGGTACACCAGCTCCACCCGGGCCACGGGCGGGGTGGACGCAAGCAAGAACGGTCCGAGTACCAGTAATCTGCGGCGCGGCGGGCCCAGGGCTCGCACGGACGGACGGCGCATCGCCCCGGCGATGCGCCGTCCTTACCGCTGGACACCCAGAACCTGTCGCCTCCCACGACCGTTCGTGCAGGCGACCGACCTCCGGCGAAGACTTCGACGCTCCGGCTTACCACCCACCTGCTCAATACCATTAGGCTCTGCGCTCACCTATCGAGCGCGCGATTGCCGAGATCGCGCCGCGAGGAACTGACCATGGCCTTGAGCAACGCCACCGTGCTCGGCGTGGCACCGCTGTCCAGGGCGTTGCCGGCTGTGGGCATCGTGCTCGTCGCGCTGTTCGTGTTCGTCAAGCCCGAAGCAACCTCGGGATATCCGTTTCTGGCCCGGCTCGGGTTCTGGAGCGTGCACATCGGTGCAGGCCTCGGCAGCATCGTGCTGGCCAGCGCACTGCTCCGCCCGTCCGCCGTCCACCGCCTGCCGCTGGCGATCGCGCTGCTGCTGACGGGGCTGACCGGCGCCGCCCTGCTGGCGCCGGTGTACTGGCTGCTCGAGTTGCTCACGCCAGCCGAACTCGTGGCAGCGCCGGACGACTGGTTGGACCACTACGCCGCGGGCGGAGCACTGCAAGCGGTAATCGCCGAGTTCATCGAGGTGGCGCCGATGTTCGTGGGCGCCTGGTTCGCCGTCAATCTGCCGCTACTGCTGCGCAAGGAGCAGGCCGCGACCGCCGACCCAGCCCCCAGCGCCCCTTCGCCGCCGATCCTCCCGGAACCGAACAAATCGCCATCGGCGCATGAATCGGGCCCCCCGCCCGCTCCCCACCCCGACCTTGCGCCTCACCAACCCTCGGAGCGCCGCGCACCCCGCGGCGTGCTCGCGCGCCTGCCCCGGGCCCTCGGTGATGACGTGGTGGCCATCTCATCGGACATGCACTACCTGCACGTGCACACCACGCTCGGCAAATGCATGCTCCTCGGCACCCTGCGCGATGCGGCGACGGAACTCGGCGATCAGGGCTTGCTCGTGCATCGCTCCCACTGGGTCGCCCACGCCCACGTGCGCCGCATCCTGCGACGCGGCGCCGCCTGGGAGTGCCTGATGTCCACAGACCTGCGCGTGCCCGTGAGCCGTCGCAAGCAGAGCGAGGTGGCGCAGTGGTACGGGCAGAGCGGCGATGGCGTGGCGATGAGCGCGCGCGAGACCGGCTAGGCGATGCACGGGGATCTCCAGGGCTTCTGCTAGGCTTGGCTCCCGTTCCCACCCGACGTAGCCCACCCATGCTCCTCCAACCAAAGCAAGCCCATCAGCGCATCCTGGACACCATCCCCGAGCTGCCCGCTGAAGCGGTACCGCTGGAGCGGGCCGCGGGCGAGGTGCTGCGAGAGCCCGTCACCGCCGAACGCGATCAGCCCCCCTTCGACCGGGTGACGATGGATGGCATCGCCCTGCGCTACGACGCCTACGCCGCAGGCACCACGCGCTTGCGTTCCCTCGGCACCCAAGCGGCGGGCGCGGCCGCGATGCAGGTGACCGATCCCAGCACCTGCGTCGAAGTGATGACCGGCACCCCCCTTCCCCTCGGCACCGACTGCGTGGTGCCCGTGGAGCGGATCATTCGAGAGGAGGCGGCCGACGGCATCGTTCACCTACAGCTCGCGGACGATGCCAATCCCGTGCGGCACGAGTTCATCCATCCGCAAGGATCGGACTATCTGCGGGCCAGCACCCTGCTCGGCCCCGGCATTGCCCTGGGGGCGCCGGAGCTGGCCGTGCTCGCCTCCAGCGGGCTCGCCACCGTGCAGGTGTCGAGGCGCCCGCGCATCGCCGTGCTGCCCACGGGCGATGAGCTGATCCCGCCTGGCGCGCCGATCGAAGATCACCAGATCCGGCGCTCGAACGACTTCGCGATCAGCGCAGCCCTGCGCGCCCGCGGCCATCGCCATCTCGAGGTGGAAGCGCTCGCGGACGACCCCGCCCTGCTCGAGCGCGCCATCGCGCGACACCTCGAACGGCAGGACGCGTTGGTGCTGACCGGGGGCGTGTCCATGGGGAAGTTCGACCATCTGCCGAAGATCATGGACAAGCTCGGGGTGGAACGGGTGTTCCACAAGATCCAGCAACGGCCCGGCCGCCCCATGTGGTTCGGCGTCCACCCGGGGCGCGGCGTCTGCGTGTTCGCCTTACCGGGCAACCCCGTATCGAGCCTGGTCTGCCTCACCCGCTACGTGCTCCCGGCGCTGGACCACGCCATGGGACTCCCCGCACCCGCCCCCGAGTGGGTGCAGCTGGCGGAGGCCGTGACCTTCAAGCCCAACCTCTACTACCACCTGCCGGTGCGCCTAACGCACCGAGAACAGGACGGCGTCGCCCTGGCCCTACCGCACCCAACGAATACCTCAGGTGATTTCGCCTCCCTGGCCGGCAGCCCGGGCTTCGTGCAGCTACCCGCCGGCGAGAGCACTTTTCCCGCCGGGTTCGTGGCCGATCTCTGGCGCTGGTGAGCAGCGCCCAACGACGCCGATGAAGGGATCAGACTTCGAGGCAGCACTCGCCGAAGGCAAGCGCAACTCGCTGGGACGTACAGTAGAGGTGGCCGAGGCGGTGCTGGCGGACAAACGCAAGCTGAAGGCGCTGTTCGCCTGCTACGCCAGCGATGATGAGTGGGTGCGCCTGCGCGTATCGAACGCCCTCAAGCGCGTGATCCGCACCCACCCGAGCTGGATCGATCCGTGGCTGGACCCGCTGCTAAACGACGTGGTCACCCTCGATCAACCGTCCGCCCAGTGGACGGTCGCCCAGCTGTGCCTCGAGAACCAGGACCGCCTCTCGCCGCCGCATAGCGCACGCTATGCAAGACACGTCGGCCCGAGCGGCAATTCTTCCGATGGCATGGCTTGCGTGGCCATCCGATCACCTTCACGCAACAACGATTCGTGATGCAGGCGTCCGCGAAGCGCCTGCGACGCTGCACCGATCTGCAGCATCTAGTAGGGTTCGCAGTCCCTTCCATCTCACGTCGTGGAGAACCCCCGGATGAGCAACGCCCCCCGGCCCAGCTGGCTGGCCCGCCTCGCGGCCCTCGCGCTCGCCCTGACCGTCACCAGCAACGTCAGCGCCGCCGACATCGACATCCCCTACGAGAAGTTTGTGCTCGACAACGGCCTGCGAGTGATCGTGCACGAGGATCGCAAGGCGCCGATCGTGGCCGTGAGCATCTGGTATCACGTGGGCAGCAAGGACGAGCCGCAGGGCAAGAGCGGATTCGCTCACCTCTTCGAGCACCTCATGTTCAACGGCACGGAAAACTACGACGACGAGTTCTTCCGCCCCCTCGAAGACGTCGGCGCCACCCAGTTGAACGGCACCACCTACTTCGACCGCACGAACTACTTCGAGACCGTGCCCACACCGGCGCTCGAACTGGCCCTGTTCCTCGAGTCCGACCGCATGGGCCACCTACTCGGCGCCATCACCCAGGAGAAGCTCGACGAGCAGCGCGACGTGGTGAAGAACGAGAAGCGCCAGGGTGACAATCAGCCTTACGGCCTCGTTAACTACAAGATGCTCGAAGGCATCTTCCCGGAAGGTCACCCCTACCGCTGGTCGCCGATCGGCTCCATGGAGGATCTGAACAACGCCTCCCTGGACGATGTGAAGGAGTGGTTCAAGACGCGCTACGGACCTAACAACGCCGTGCTGGTGCTGGCCGGCGACATCGACGCGGCGACGGCGAAGCCCCTGATCGAGAAATACTTCGGCGACATCCCGCCGGGACCGCCCTTGCATCGCCGTCGCGAGTGGGTGCCGCGCCTCGACGCCAACGTCTACGAGACCATGCAGGATCGCGTGCCCCAGACGCGCCTCTACCGCTCCTGGCCGGCGCCTGCCACCAACAACCCCCAAGTCCAGCGCCTGGACCTCGCGGCGGCCGCCCTCGGCAGCGGCAAGAACTCACGCCTTTACAAGGCCCTGGTGTACGACACGCAGCTCGCCACCAGCGTCTCCGCCACCATGAGCGAGCTCGAGATCGCCGGTAACTTCGACATCGAGGTGACCCTCAACCCCGACGCGGATCTCGACCAAGCGATCGAGATCCTCGACGCCACCATCGCCGAGTTCCTGAAGACCGGCCCCACCAACGATGAGATCGAGCGTGCCCGCACGTCGATCGAAGCGGGCGTGGTGCGCGGCCTCGAGCAGGTCGGCGGCTTCGGCGGCAAGGCCACCACCTTGGCCCGTGGCGAACTCTACGCCGGCAACCCCGCCGACTACGCAGTGCGCCTGGCACGCCTCAACGAGGCGACGTCCAAGGAAGTGAAGGCGATCGCCAACGACTGGCTCTCGCAGGGCTACTACCAGCTCGTGGTGAGCCCGTACGGCGATCCCAGCGCCACCAGCGCCGGCGTCGATCGCTCGAGTCTGCCGGAGCCCTCGGGCGAGGCGAACCTGAGCTTCCCGACCATCGAGCGCGCCACGCTCTCGAACGGCATCGAAGTGGCCCTGGCCAGGCGCTCGACGGTGCCCGTGGTCAACGTGGCCGTTCAGTTCGATGCGGGCTACGCCGCCGACGTCGGGCGCAAGCTCGGCACGTCGAGCTTCGCCCTCGCCATGCTGGATGAGGGCACGGCTGACCGTACGGCGTTGGAGATCAGCGCCACCGCCGAGCGCCTGGGCGCCAGCATCAGCGCGGGCTCCAACCTCGACGTCTCCACGGCCAGCCTGTCCGCCCTCGTCGATAAGCTGGATCCGTCGCTGGAGCTGTTCGCCGATGTAGTGCGCAATCCGCTCTTCGCCGAGGCGGAGATCGAACGCCTGCGCCGTCGTTGGCTCGCCACCATCGGCCAGGAGAAGGTGCAGCCCGTGGGCCTCGCCCTGCGCGCCCTGCCGCCGCTGCTGTACGGCGAGGGCCACGCCTACGCCATTCCCTTCACGGGCTCCGGCACGGAGGCCTCCATCACCTCGCTCACGCGGGAGGACCTGGCCGAGTTCCACCGCCAGTGGATCCGCCCCTCGAACGCCACCATCTACGTCGCCGGCGATACGGACCTCGAGCGCATCGTGCCGCTGCTCGAGAAGCACTTCGGCAAGTGGAAGGACACGATCGACAGTCCGCCGGAGAAGGTGGTGGCGCAGGTACCCGATCAGGAAGGCTCTCGCGTGTTCCTGATCAACCGCCCGGCAGCGCCCCAAACCCTGATCCTGGCGGGCCACCTGGCACCGCCCAAGGGCGACCCCGCGAACATGGCGATCGAAACCATGAACGACGCCCTGGGCGGGCAGTTCACGGCGCGCATCAACATGAACCTGCGCGAGGACAAGGGTTGGGCCTACGGCGCCTACTCGATCCTCTACGACGCGCGCGGCCAGCGCCCCTGGCTGCTCTACGCGCCCGTGCAGAGTGACCGCACCGGCGATGCGATCGCCGAGATGCAGCGTGAGGTGGCCGAGTACACGGGCGAACGCCCGACCACCGAGGAAGAGGTTGCCCGGGTGGTGAACAACGCCGTTCGGTCCTTACCCGGGCAGTTCGAGACGGCCGGCGCCGTGCTCGGCGCCATGCTGTCGAACGCGCGCTACGGGCGCCCGGACGACTACGTGCGCACCCTGGTGCCCCGCTACCAGGCGCTGGAGACGCAGGCCGTGCGGGAGCAGGCTCAGCGCGTGCTCAAGGACAAGCCGATCACCTGGGTCATCGTGGGTGATCTCAGTGCTATCCAGGAGCAGGTAGAGGCCTTGGCGCTCGGCCCCGTTGAGGTGCTCGAGGTATCTGACCTCTAGGCGGATCGCCCAGACCCGCGGCGTGGCTCATGGCCGCGCCGCGGGGGCTTGCGCGTCTGTCCAGCGTTCGCGACCCTCCAGCCAAGCCGTCGCTGGTTCGATCGACATTGGCTCAGCTACCCACGGTCTCTGCCGCAGCGAGCCCCCAATGCTCGTCAAGGCGCAGGCCCAAACCTCACTCTGAGCGCTGAATGGCAGCGACGCCCCTTCGACCGGCAGTCGTCGCCCCCGGGCCGAGAACTGCGTGATCCACACCGCACTTTGACGGCGCGCCCTTGCGCCAGCGTGAACTGTTGCGCCGGGCGCAACCCACCGCAGAGGCATACTTGCGCGGAGCGCATCTCCGGACCCCACGCTTGAACGCCATGCAATCGCGCCCTACGCACGCCCGCTTCGGGCCGATCTCGCTGCTTCTGGCGGCCGCCACGCTGTGTGCGATGCCCGCCATGGGCCTCGATCGCGATCTGCAGAGCAGCCAGTGGATTGAGCGTCATTGGAACTCGCGCAACGGCCTGCCCTCGGAGACCGTCTGGGAGGTGCACCAGGACGGCGATGGATACCTGTGGATCGCCACCGACATAGGCCTCCTGCGCTTCGATGGCCTGGACTTCCACCTGTTCAATGGCGAAGCGGTGGAGGCCTTTCGCAGCAACGACGTACGTAGCCTCGACGAGGCCAGCGATGGCACCTTGTGGGTGGGCACCTACGGGGGTGGTGTTCTGCGGCGTCGGAACGGTCGCTTCGAACGCTTCGACGAGAGCCAGGGACTGGTAAGCCCAGTCGTCTTCAGCGTACGCGTCGATGGCGAGGACAACGTCTGGGCTGGCACCACGTCGGGCGTTTGCCGCATGCGGCAGTCCGAGGCGGTTTTCCAGTGCTGGACGCCCGAGGACGGCGTCGCCGAGGGGCGAGCCGCCCGGATCTCCGTGAGTGAGCAGGGCGATGTATGGGTGGGCTCATTGGATGCAGGCTTGACCCTGTTCCGGGATGAGCAGATTACCGTGTTCGATACGGACGACGGTCTCAACAGCGCACAGATCTTCTTTACCCACGACGACCCGGACCTCGGCGTCTTCGTGGGCACCTACGCGGGCGGTCTCTATTCGGTCGACCCAAGTGAGGGGGTCACGCCGCTGCCTCGCGGCGGCATCCCCGACGACGCCGTGGTGCTGAGCGCGACTCGAGACCTCGATAACACGCTGTGGCTAGGAATAAATCAAGGTGGCTTGCGCAGCTATCCAGATGGGCGCCTTATACGAACGAACAGTTTCGATAACCCCCACCCGTTTGGCATAAGCGTTGATCGTGATGGCGCGCTATGGGCAGCAACCACAGTCGGCTTATTTCAGTTTCGCGACGGGGACTTCACGCCGTGGGGTGCGCCGGAAGGCCTTGCCAACAGCACCTTCGTGCTCGCCGAGAACCCAAAGACCAAAGCGGTATGGGTTGGCACGGAAGGCAAGGGGCTATACCGAATCGCGCCGAATGGCGACATCGCCCACTTCACGACCGAACAAGGGCTCCCCGCGAACAGCGTCTCCGCGCTCTGGATGGACGATGATGGCACCCTGTGGGTGGGCACCTTCGGCGGCGGTATCGCGATCATGCGAGAGGGCACCGTCGAGGACATCATCAACGCGGACGATGGCCTCGCATCAAACCAGATTGCGGTCGTCTTTCGCGACCTTGACGATGTCGTATGGATCGGTACTCCCGCCGGAGTCAATCGCCTCCGCGCGCAAGAGATCACCCATACGCTGACGATCGACGATGGTCTTCCAACCAACTTCGTCCGACACATCGCGCAGCGAGGTGCCGGTCAACTACTCCTATCCACGGAGGAGGGCATCGCGTTTCTGGCTCCCGATTCGATCGAGGTTACCCGTGTGCTGGATGTGGACAGCGGCCTCGACAACGAGGTGATCGGTGCCACCTACGTCGACGACCGCGGCATCGTCTGGATCGGCAACCGCAACGGCGGACTCAGCCGCCTGGACGGCGACACGCTTTTCCAGTTCAAGCCCGAGCACGGTGTGAGTGCTCGCTCGGTCATGGCCATCACCGAGGATCTAGAGGGCAATCTCTGGCTCGCAGGTCGGGCGGGGATCTCGCGGATTGATCGCGCCGAACTGGATGCTGTGGCCCGCAGCGAGCAAACCCATGTGTCCTATCAGCGACGCTTCCGAGAGTCCGACGGCCTGCGCAGCCCAAAGGTCTTTGGCGGGTTCCAGCCCCCTATGTTGCGCGCCAGCGACGGGCGGGTGTGGATCGCCACCAATCGTGGCGCCACCGTGGTGGAACCCTCGCAGCTACGAACACCGGACACTCACCTGTCTGTCGTCATCGAAGCGGTACGTGCGGACGATCGACCTATCCCCCTGACAGACCCGATCCGGATTCCCGCCGGCGCCCGCGGCGTGGAAATCGACTATACGGTGCCGCGCTTGAACGATGCGGATCAGATGCGGTTTCGCTATCGACTCCACAGTGGCAGCAACCGTTGGCAGAACGCTGGCGTGAGACGAACGGCTTTCTTCACGTCCCTACCACCGCGCGCCCGCACCTTCGAGGTGCAAGCCACCTGGGAGGATCGTATCGATGGTTTCATGGAAGCGACCAGCACGCCGCTAGCGCTCTACGTGGAGCCGACGTGGCACCAGAGCCGCTGGTTCCAGGGATTGCTGTTGGTGCTGCTGCCAGCGCTACTCTTCCTTGGCTACCGCATCGCTTTGAGCGATCAGCGCCGCCGCCAGCGCTCCCTGCAACGGCTGGTCGACCAACGCACCTCAGAGCTGCGATCAGCGCTCGAGACGGTGGAGCAGATGTCCCGTCGCGACCCCCTCACCCAGGTGGCCAACCGGCGACACTTCGAGGAACGTCTGCGCGAAGAGTGGGCACGCACGGTGCGCCATCGCCTGCCCTTGAGCGTGATGATGCTCGATATCGACTACTTCAAGCAGTACAACGACAGCGCCGGGCACCTAGAGGGTGACGATTGCCTGAGGGCCGTGGCGGGCGCCTTGGCGGAACACGTACGCCACCACGACTTCGTCGCGCGCTACGGGGGCGAGGAGTTCATCGTCCTGCTCCCCGACACCAGTGGCGAGCAAGCCCGAGTGGTGGCCGAGCGTCTGCTGGTCGGCATCCGAGCCCTCGCCTTACCGCACCCAGGGCGGCCGGATGCGATCGGCGTGGTCACCGCGAGCGGCGGCTTCGCCACGGCGGAACCTGGTCATGTCGACCATCCGGAAGAACTGATCAAGCGCGCCGACGAGGCCCTCTACCTGGCCAAGCGCCAAGGCCGCGACCGCGTGGTCTTCGATCGCGACCCGAAGCGCCAGACGGCCTGACGCCTCGCCGCCAGCCGATCAATCCACGCCCAGGTGGCGCTCCAGGAACTGCGCCACCTGCGTGTAGGCGGTCACCCGATTGCCCAGGCGCGAGATGCTGTGGCCCTCATCAGCAAAGCGCAGGTACTGCGCCTGCCCCAGGTTGTCGCGGATGGCCTGCACGAAGCGGTCTGACTCGGTAACCGGGTCACGTGGGTCGTTGGCCCCGTGGATCACCAGCACCGGCGACTTGATGCGATCGACATTGTTGATGGGCGAGATGCTACGGAAGAACTCGCGGTCGTCGGGGTCGTTGATGTCGCCGTATTCGATACGGTCACTGGCCTTGAGCGCCGGCGATGCCTCCTCCAACGCACGCACCCAGTCGGATACCCCGACGAAGGACACGCCGGCCGCAAACAGATCCGGGAACTCACCGAGACCGGCGTTCGTGAGATAGCCCCCGTAGGAGCCCCCCATCAGGGCGACGCGCTCGGCGTCCACTCGCCCGTCTGCGCGCAGGAACCCGACCGCATCGGCCATATCGCGCACGGCGTTCGGCCGTTGGCGCTGATTGTCCAGGCGGGCAAAGCGCTTACCGAAGCCCGTCGAGCCACGGAAGTTGAGGTCGAACACCGCCACACCCCGGGCCACCAGGTACTGGGTGACGGCCCGGAAACTCGGGCGTGCCTGCCCCGTCGGCCCACCATGGACCATCATGACCACCGGTGGCCTAGGGCCTTGCCCGTCTATTTCGTTAGGTAGATAGAGCAAGCCGTTCAGGCGCACGCCGTCTCGTGCCTCGAAGTAGAGCGACTGGGGTTCCACCATCGCGGCGCGATCCAGGCCTGCGGTGGATGCGGGCACCACCGCATGGGTCTCGCCCGCCGCCACGTCCCACACCCAGAGGTCGCCCGGTGTTCGTGGGCCTGTCACCTGCACCATCAGTCGCGGGGCGTGGTGCGCTCCACTGAGGTTGTAGACGCCCCGCGGCAGCACTCCCGGCGCGTGCAGGGTGCGCCCCGTGCGCAGATCGCGCACCTGCAGGCGACTGTAGCCGCCATCGTTGATGCCCCACGCGACGTAGCGGCCATCGCCAAAGACGGCGAGGGTCTCAACGTCTGCCTGCGGTGTCTCCAACAGGCGGAGCGACTCGGTCGCGAGCTCGAAGTAGGCCAGCGCCGAGTACTCGCGATCCTGATTGGTGAGCAGGTAGAAGCCAGCGCCGTCCGCGTCCCACACGAAGCGGCTGTAGTCGGCGGCGATTTCCGGCTTGAACAGCGGCGAGATCGCGCCGCTACTGGCATTCAAGAGGTAGACATCGTCGGCATCCTCGCCGCGGGTCTCCGTGACGATCACGGTGTCACCGTTCGGCTGCCAGGCGTTGGCGAAGAAACCGAAGCTGCCCTCGAACACCTGACGGTCTTCATCGCTCGAGAGACTGGCGACGTGGATGTCGAAGTCCACGCCGTTGCGGGCCGTCGTGGCGTAGGTGAAGTGCTCATCGTCGCTCGCGAAGCTGCCGAACACGACGAAGGCCTCCGAGGCGGGTAGCACCTCTGTCTCGCGCAAACCGTCGGCGCTGATGCGCGTGTAGCCCTGACGTTCGTTACCGTCCCGGTCAGCCCCGTAGACGATGGCCGAGCCATCGGGCACCCAGCGGAAGCTGCGCACCCCGCGGCCGAAGGTGAGTTGGCGCGGGAATCCGCCGTCCACGGGCACAATCCACAGCTGAGGCTCGCCGGTGACGCCCGTCACGTAGGCGAGCTGACGCCCGTCCGGCGACAGCTCGCCACTGGCGCCGCGTGCCATCAGGTAGCGCACGATATCCGGCCGCCCCCCCGCCAGGGCAGGCGTTTCGCTGGACGCGCTGGGCACATCCTCCGGCCATGGCCAATCGCTCTGCGCCTGCGCGGAGAGCGGCGGCAGGATCACCCCAAGCAACAGAGCGCCTAGGAAAGCCCGCCGCGTCGGCGCGCTCGCGTGCCTGATCGTCGCGAGAAGATCTCTGGTGGTCATCCGCTTCCTCCATGTCGGGGTGTGTGCCCGTCTGCACCATAGAAGAGTCTGAGCCATGATGCACTGCGAGACGCCGAGCGCTTGCTAACGTCGGCGCTGCGCGGCATTGCTTGCCGACGGATCAGCGTGCATCGCGCCTTGAGGGTTACGACATAAGAGTCCCTTGTGGCTACCTGCCCATCCTGTATTTTGCATATCGCTCCGAAGGCCGGGCAGGCACCGCCTGCGCACCCGGCCGAACGCATCACGGACAGCTATTCACAGGATGGATACCATGCCGAAGACCAAGAAGGGGACTGCGCTAGGCGCGCTCGCACGCGTTGGCCTAACAGCGAGCGTCACGGCCCTCGCCGCGTCGGCGAACGCTGCTGATATCACCACCCGACCCAGCCACAAGGGGGTCGAAGCTGCACGCCTCACCACGCCCGTGCGCCGGGCAGCTCCCGCGGCTCCCGCCGAGCGAGCCGACTACCTTGTTCGCCTAAGGGCCGCACCAGCCGCACGCGGCGGCGCCCTCGCGAACATCGACGCCGAGCACGCGAGCTTCCGCCGCGATCGCCTGGCGAAGCTGCGTGGCCGCGTCATCAGCGAGCTTCGCCTGGCCACCAACGGCTTTCTGGTCAACATGAGCGAGAGCGAGGCCAGGTCGCTGCGTGAGGATCGTCGGGTCCTCAGCGTGCGCCGCACCGGCATCTACACCAACCAGCTCGAAGACACCGTGCCCTACATCGGCGCCTCGGCCGTACAGGAGCTCGGCTTCGATGGCGCTGGCATCAAGGTCGCCGTCTTCGATAGCGGCATCGACTACACCCACGCCGACCTCGGCGGCGAAGGCACCTTGGAAGCCTACGAGGCGGCCTACGGCACCGACACTTCCGATTCGCGCAACACCTCGCGCGACGGCCTCTTCCCCACCGACCGCGTGGTGGAGGGTTTCGACTTCGTGGGTGAAGTGTGGCCGAACGGCGACCTGATCCAGGACGACGATCCCATCGACTTCGAAGGTCACGGCAGCAGCGTGGCCGACATCATCGGCGGCAACATCGGGGTGGCACCTGGCGTGGATCTCTACGCCGTGAAGGTCTGCTCCGCCGTGTCCTCCTCCTGCAGCGGCACGGCCCTGATCCAGGGCATGGAGTACGCCCTCGATCCTAACGGCGATGGCAACATGGACGACCGCGTGGACATCATCAACATGTCCCTCGGCGCCAACTACGGCCAGCCCTTCGATGACGACCTCTCGGCCGCCGTCGACAGTGCTACGGCAGCGGGCGTGCTCACCGTCGCATCCGCAGGTAACAGCGCGGACAATCCCTACATCACGGGCACCCCGGCAGCAGCCGCCACGGCCCTGTCCGTCGCCCAGACCCAGGTCCCCTCGGCCGGCTTCCAGCAGGCGGAGATCGAGGACTTCGGCAACGTAGATGCGTCCTTCCAGACCTGGTCCGGCGAACTCACGGAAGTGATCTCCGGCGTGGTCCAGTACGGCGACGGCGAGGGCGGTGCCCTCGACGGCTGCAGCCTCGACCCGGATAACCCCACCGAGTCCAACCCCTTCCCGCCGGGCTCCCTCGACGGGCAGATCGTGATGGTCGACCGCGGTGTCTGCTTCTTCTCCGAGAAGATCTTCAACATCGAACAGGCCGGCGGCATCCTCGGCATCATCGCCCAGAACACGCCGGACGCCCCCTTCCCCGGTGGCTTCGGCGACAACACGCCGGAACCGCTCATCCCGGGCTTCATGATCGGCCAGACCTCGGGCGATCCCCTGCGCGGCAGCGACACGGTGGTCACCTTCGACCCGGCCAACGTGCGCTCGCTGGTCGGCAGCGTGGTGGCCTCTTCCTCGCGTGGTCCCTCGGGCTTCGATAACCGCATCAAGCCGGAGATCGGCGCACCGGGTGCCAACGTCTCCGTGGCCACGGGTACCGGCACCGCTCGCCGCGTGTTCGGTGGCACCTCAGGCGCCGCACCGATGGTCGCCGGCTCCGCCGCTCTTCTCCTGCAGGCCAGCCCCGGCTCCAGCCCACTGGATCTGAAGCAGGCGCTGATCAACGGTGCGGAGACCGACATCCAGAACGATGACACCTTCTCCCTGCTCGCTCCGATCTCGCGTATCGGCGGCGGTGAGGTTCGCGTCGACAGCTCCTTCGCCCTCCCGGCGGTCGCCTACGACGCCGATGACGAAGCCGGCGGTGGTCTGAGCTTCGGCGTCGTGCGCGCCGGGCGTACCACGGCCACCCGCGTGCGCAACCTCGCGGTGAAGAACATCTCCGACGAGCCCTTGAGCTACACGGTCACGCCCACCTTCCGCTACGAAGAGGATGCCGCCTCCGGCGCCGCTGCCGTGGAAGTGGCCGAGACCATCACCGTGGCCCCGGGCAGCACGGCGACTGTGCCTGTGACCTTGAGCATCACGCCGGCCAACCTGCCGGACAACGCCATGGACTCAGGACTGGCAGGTAACGATCCCGGTCCCTTGACCACTCAGGAGATCGACGGTTACCTGGTGCTCACCGCCGAAGACCACGAGCTCACCGTGCCCTGGCACGTGCTGCCGCTGAAGGTGGCCCACACCATCCCCGACAGCTTCGAGTTCAGCACCGGCGGCGAGGGCGCTACGGTGGGTCTGACCAACTTCGCCTTCGGTACCGCGCAGATCGACACGTTCTCCCTCCTGGGCACGAGCGACGACCTGCCGGAGGGCGACGCGGGTGCCCAGAGCCCGGTGCCCGACCTGCGCGCAGTCGGTGTGGCCACCTTCGAGTCCACCTGTGCCGCTGGCTTCACATGGGCCTTCGGGGTGAACGCTTGGGAGACCGCCACGCACCTGTTCCCCGTGCGCTACCAGGTGGTGCTGGATACGAACCGTGATGGCATCGACGACTTCGCCATCTTCAACCAGGATCTCGATCCCGCCGTCTCCAACAGCAACCAGGCGACCTTCGTGGAAGATCTCGCCACCGGCGCCCAGTCAGCGTTCTTCTTCACCGTGCACTCGATGAACAGCGGCAACGTGCAGCTGCTCATCTGCGGTGAGCAGGTGGGCCTCACGGCGGAGGACATCGGCGTCACGCCGGTGGACGCTCGCTTCGAAGCAATCGACTTCTACTTCGGCACCGGCGTCACCGACACGATCGATGGCATCACCATCACGCCGGCCGGTGAGCAGTACGTCGGCGCCGTCGAGGACATCCCCGGTCGCACGCAGGGCCTGGTGGAGATCAGCGACTTCGGCAAACTGCCCGAAAACTCGCAGGAAATCGGCGTCATGCTGATGACCGACGGGGTGCGGGCACTGCCGGGCGCGGCGTCGCGTCGTACGGCAGCGGTGCTGCTGGAAGCGACCGAGTAGCCTGAAGCGATAGGCCGGTGTCGGAGCCCGAGGTTCCGGCATCGGTTACCAAAGGGGCGAGCCGCTTGCGGTTCGCCCCTTTTTTTCACCCGGCCGGCAGCAGGTCGAGGGTCAGCGGGCGCGGTGGACCCTCGAAGCCTTGGCGGTGGCGGGCGCGTCGCCCAAGCGACCAAAGCGCCGATTGCGCAGGGCGAAGGCCTCGATGGCGTCGGCGAAGTCTTGTGCGGTGAAATCCGGCCACAGGACGTCGGTGAAGTGCAGCTCGGCGTAGGCGCACTCGAGCAGGAGAAAGTCACTCAAACGACGCTCACCGCCGCTGCGGATCAGCAGATCGACATCGCTGATCGGCTGCCTGGCGTGCACGAGAGCGGCGAGGCGATCGCGTAGGTGAGATGCGTCATGGGATTTCTCCGACGGCGGTCGCCCGGGGATCGACGGGCGGTTGGCCACCGCGCCGCCGCTCGCCAGGCGCTCGACGCTCTCGCGGCTGGAGTAGTCCACGGCGATCCGCAGCCGCATACGGTCACCCTCCGCGGTGGCCGCCTCCGCCGCATCGATGGCGCCGCGCAAGGCCCTGCCCAGGCGATCGCGTCGACCGATCACCTCGAGGGCGATCCCCTGCTCGAGGCAGGTACGCACTTCCTGCCGCAGGTACTCCTGAAACAGGGCCATGAGCACGGTCGTCTCGCCGAGGGGTCGCTGCCAGTTGTCACTGGAGAACGCGAACAGGGTGAGTTCCGCCACCTGCCGCTCGACCGCACACTCGACGATGCGGCGCACGGCCTTGGCTCCCCGGCGGTGTCCGGCGCTTCGCGGCAGACCTCGGCGGGTGGCCCAGCGACCGTTGCCGTCCATGATGATGGCGACGTGCGCCGGTGTTTTCCGCATAGTACTTTGCACTACAGAGTGAATAGGCAATGAAAGGGGTCAGCTATGCCGGGTCGCGGCGATCAGTGACTCCATGTGCTCGAGGTAGCGCTCGAGGGCCCGCCGGCCCTTCGCCAGCAGACGGTATTCGCTGCGCGGACTGCGCCCCTCGAACACCTTGCGACAGGAGACGTAGCCCGCCTGTTCCAGCTTGCGCGCATGGCCGGCGAGATTGCCGTCCGTGAGACCAAACAGTTGCTTCAACTCGGAGAACGTCAGCATATCGTGCACTGCCAGCGCGCTGACGATACCGAGGCGAATACGCTCGTAGATCAGCCGGTCGTGATCGCTGTCCGGCCCCTTGCCGATGCTGCTGCTCACCGCATCGAGCGCTGCACGCTTGCGCTCGCCCGCCTCTCCCTCTGCGGGCGATCTCCGCGTGGCGCTACGCTTGCTCGACTCAGCCACCGTGCTCCCTCCAGATGTACGCGCCGACAGCGATGTGCGACAGGCCGAAGCCGGCGATTAGCCAATACTGCTGTTGAGGCACCTCCAGCACGACGCACGGCAGGCCACAGGCGAGGCACAGCAGTCCGAGCACGCGGACCGCACGCACGGACACGGCGCCGGCGGCACATACGCTGGCGCCATAGCCCAACAACCAAGTCGCCGCCACCAGCGTCAGCTGTCCGCGCGAGAGCATCGCGATCGACAAAGTGCCACAGGCCAAAAAGCCGGGCAGCAGCGCGAACAGGAAGCGTCGCCCTACCCCCTGCGCCACCATGCTCGCGCCATTGCGTGCCGCCTTGCGCATCATCATGAAGATGCCCGCCGGACCGGCGATAGCGGCAGCAGCGAGCCAGATGAACGGCCACCAGTCGGCGAGCGAGGCCATGCTGAGGGTCAGGATACCCGCCACGCACGCCATCACCCCAGCGAAGACCGTCGCCGCTCCGGACACGGAGGTGAAGGCACCGCCCGACGCCATGGTGGCGCGGATGTAGCGCAGATTGACTTCAGCCGCGCTGCGCAACGCCGTCGGGGCTTGAGTCTGAGGGGTAGCCATGGTCGCGACCCTATCGAAACGCCTACCTGGGGTCAATGCTACAGAGTACTTTTCGCCATAAAGTGCGAGCTGGTCATCGTCACGGATGATGACCAGCTCTACTTGCGCCCTTCGGGCCAGCGCCAGGTCGGCTGATCGAGCATCGACTGACCGCACACCGCCGTCTCACCCAGCTCGCGCTCGAGCTGCAAGGTCTGGCAGTGCGGCGCGGCTTCCAGCGCGGCGATCAGACGCGAGGCGTGGGAGACCACCCACACCTGAGTGCGCGCCGATGCGGTGGTGATCAGTCTGGCTAAGGCAGGCAATAGGTCCGGGTGCAGACTCGTTTCCGGCTCGTTCAGCACCATCAGGGGCGGCGGTCGTGGCGTGAGCAGCGCCGCTACCAGTAGCAGGTAGCGCAGCGTGCCGTCGGACAGCTCGCTCGCGTCGAGGGGGCGCAGCAGCCCCGGCTGGTTGAGGCGCACGGACAGCCAACCCGCCTCGCTCGCCTGCACGTCCACCGCTGCTCCGGGGAACGCGTAGTCGATGGCGTCGTCCAGGGCCGCGACATCACCGATCTCGCGAATCGTCTCCAAGGCGGCGGCGAGGTGGCGGCCCTCGTCGTCCAGCGCCGTGGTGCGCGTGCCCACCTGGGGCTGGCGCGCGGGGGCATCGGCGTCGGTGCGAAGGTGATCGTAAAAGCGCCACGCACGCATGCGCTCTCGCAGGGTGAGTACTTCGGGCGCCTGGTCAGGATCGGCGAGGTGCGTGAGCACGCTGTCGAAGCCGCTCATGTGCTGGGTCACCACGTGCCACTCGCGGCCGCGGCGAACACGCACCATCGGACCGCGCCGTTCGAGCAAGGTCGAGGCGGGACGCCAGGCGGGCCCCGCCCAGATGCACTCGTGCTTGATCAGAGGATCCCGGCCGAAATGCGACGTGCGTCGGCTGCCGTCGGCCAGCACCACCTGTGGGGTGGATTCGGGCAAGCCCAGACCGATCGCGTAGCCGAAGTCCTCACCGCCGAATCCCAGGCGAAGGCGCACCACGTGCTGGCGTGGTTGCCCCTGCACGGGCACTTCGCCGCGGCGCATGCGGGCGCCGACGGTTTCCGGCCCGGCCCACAGCACGGAAGACAGGCCACCTTCACGCGCGAGCGGGGCTACGGGACCATCGCTCGCCGCGGCGGCCAGCAGGCGCAGGGCGCGATAGAGATTGGACTTACCGCTGCCGTTGGGGCCACAGACCACGTTCAGCCCGCCCAAGGGCGCGATCAACTCACGCAGGGAGCGATAGTTGGCCACGGCGAGGGTGCTGAGGCCATCCTCTCGCGCGTGCTCTTCCCTATCCATCCGCCTCGCTCCATCCCCGGCCGCCTTCCCCGAACAGTGCCTGGCGCATAGCAGCGCCGCAAGCCGGTTGAGCGGCCGAATCACGACCACACGATGTGACGACCATCACGACTCCCGGCCACGGGGAGTAGTTAACTCGAAGCTCGCAAACACCTCGCTTCGGAGAACGGCAGGGATGATCTGGCACACGCGCCGCAGCCACCCGACTCGCGCGCTCACGATGGCTGGACATCTAAGGCTTGGCGGCCTGCTTGCGATCGGGATCGTGGCCCTCGCGCCTCCCTTCGCTCACGCCCAAAGCTGCGCCGTCCCCGCGGGCGCGTCGTCGTGCCTGCGCCTGGAACTCGCCGAATCCCATCGCCACACGCTCGGCGAACTCGATCTGACCGTGACCGGCCAAGCGCCCGCCGGGGCCGCCAACGGCACGACCCCGCTGTTTGCCAGCCAACTGAACCTCACGGGCCTCGACGGGCGACTGCGCTACGAGTTGCGATACGCCTTCGACACCGGCGACATCCTCCGCGCCCCGGCCGACGAGGCGGCACGCCTGCACACCCTCGCGGCGGAGCAGCGCGAGCAGCGCTGGGGCCTGCGCCTGGCCACGATAGGCGGCCATCCCGCCGTGCTCGAGCATCGCCTGACGACGCAGCAGCGCTGGACCGTCCACGGCGTGCGCCTGCAGGGCGAGGAAAGCACGGAGTTGCGCTGGCAATCGCCCCGCGCGGATATCGAGTTGCACATGCGCGCGCCTCGCGCGGACCAGGTCGACGGCGCCACGGGGCTGCGCTGTGACACCTCGGCGTCGATGACCCTCAAGCCCGGCGCCGAGGGGAGATCCGTGCGCTTGCGGGCCAAGGGCTGCAAGCTGCCAGCGTCCGCTGGCGAGGGCGTCGGGAGCGACGGCGCGGCGTCCGCCCTCGAGCTCAGCTACCGTCGCGAAGATACCGTCGGCAGCGATACGATTCGTCTCGAGCAGCTCGCCGCCCGCCCCATCGGCGCGCCACGCGCCACGCACACCTATCGATTCCAATGGCAACATCAACGCAGGCTCGGCGCCTGGCGCACGGCCGCGCAGGCATCGCTGCGCCACCAGCAGGGTGCCGCGGCGACTGATCCAACCCTGCGCGCAACGGACTCCGCCTTGCAGTGGGCGGCCAACGCCTCCATCGCGCGCGAGTTGAACGGCGGCACCGCCTTCGCCCGCTGGAGCAGCTCAAGCGCAGCTGCCCCCCTGTACGCCCCACCGGCCGTCGGGCGCACCGACCGGCTCCACCTGGGCGTGGATCTCTCGCGTTGGCTCGTCGAGCGCATGCCGCGCGCGGCGCCGTCGCTCGTCATGCAATGGCAGGGATCGGTCTCCAGCACCCCCGACCGGCCCCGCGATCACGATCAGCGCATGGACATCAAGGTGGCCATGCGCTGGTGAGGCGGTGGCGCTAGTGTCCTGTCATGTTAGGGCGTGGTTGGCCCGCCGTCGTCTGCGAACCCTCGACGCGAGAGGACAGCGGGGCCCGGATCATCCGCGAAGACGCCATCCACCCCGTGCGTCAACAAGATTGCTAACTCCCGCTCCGCACTCAGCACGTCGCCGTGCTCGCCCAGCACGCGGAAGGGCGCCTCGGGACGCAGCGTGTAGGCGTGTACGGCGAGGCCCAGGCCCTTGGCGGCGGCGAGCAACGGATGCACCTCGCCGGTCAACCGCGGCAGCGGTGACCCGGGTCCCGCAGTCTCCCTCGGCAACAGGGCCGTAAGCCACGGTCCGAGTGCATCCGCGTAGCTATCGCCCAAGGCAGACAGGGCGTCACAGGACACCATCGATGCGTAGGTGAGCGCCTCCCCGCGTTGCATCCCCACAGCGGCGGCCAATGCACCGTACACCTCGCCGGGATCGTGGCCCGCGCGGGCGTGGTAGACCGTGTCCCAGGGGTGCGCAAACGCGAGGGCGGGGGGCTCGGGCGCGTTGCCCAGATCGCCGAGCAGTTGCACCAGCGGCAGCTTGACCCCCGCCGTTGGCATGATGCGATGGGCGAGCTGCAGCAGATTCTCGATTTCGAAGGACTGGATGTAGACGCGAGCCGGGTCGACGAAGTCCTCCGCCTTCAGCGTATCGATGAGCATCTGGCTGATGGACTGTGCAATCGCGGTGCCGTCGAGGTGGTGCCCCTCATGGGAGAAATAGGTGGGGTGCTTGGTCTCCGGGTAGATTCCAACCGCCCTGTCCGCCCCTTCGAGCTCGCGCACGAGGGCGATGATTTCAGCCAGGGTGGGAATGGTCTCGGCGGGGAAGCGAGCGTCGTTCTGAGGGCGAAGCTCGGGCAGGCGCTCGCGCGCGCGCAGGGTGCGCAGCTCGGCCAGGGTGAAGTCTTCGGCGAACCAGTCGGTGCGCGCCTCGCCGTCCACGCGCTTGGTCGTTCGGCGGTTCGCGAAGTGCGCGAGCTCAGCCACGTTGGTCGTGTCGTCGAGGCTGTTCTCATGGCGTGCCACCAGCACGCCATCGCGCGTGAGCACCAGATCGGGCTCGATGAAGTCGGCGCCTGCGCGAATCGCCTCGCGATAGGCCGCCAGCGTGTGCTCCGGGGCCCGCGCGCTTGCTCCGCGGTGGGCAATGATCATCGCCTGTGGGGTCGGCGAAGGCGACGCTGGCGGTGGTGTGCTGGACATGATGTTGGGCATCCCTCTTCCTGCACCGTGGCGGCGAATGGATGGGGCCGACGATGACTCACCCTAGCGAATGCTAGGATCGCGTGCGATCGCTTTGCACGTATCCCAGCGGAGGCACCCGTCTGACCGATCCACTCGATGCCCCCCGAGCCGAGGAGCAGCCCGAACCCGAGGGCCAGTACGCCCTGCTCGGGGCCAGCGTGCTCCTCGCCATGGGACTGTGGTTCTCCGCCTCGGCGGTGGTGCCGCAACTCGCCGAGGAGTGGGCCCTGGCTGGCGGTCAGTCGGGCTGGCTCACGGCCAGCGTGCAGCTGGGGTTCGTCCTGGGCGCCCTGGCGAGCGCATTCACCGGGCTCGCCGATCGCCTGCCGACGCGCACGCTGATCGCCGTGAGTGCCGCCCTCGCGGCCCTGGCCAACGCGGCGATCACCCTGCCCGGCACGGGCTTCGAAGGGGCGCTGGTCCTGCGCGGCCTCACGGGCATGCTCCTCGCGGGCGTGTACCCCCCGGGCATGAAGCTGGTCGCCAGCTGGACGCGCAAGCGGCGCGGCCTCTTCGTCGGCATGCTGATCGGGGCGCTCACGGTGGGCTCCTCCATGCCTCACCTGCTCAACGCCACCCTCGCCGATGCCGGCGGCAGCGCCCTGCCGGCCTGGCGAATGATCGTGCTCGGTGCGAGCTTACTGGCACTCCTGGGCGCCGCCCTCGCCCTGCCCCTGCGGCTCGGCCCCTTCGCCGCCCCGCCCGGCAGCGGTGCCTTTCGCTGGGGCGAGGTGCCGGCCCTTCTCGGCGCCCGTGACGTGCGCCTGGCCAACCTCGGCTACCTTGGCCACATGTGGGAGCTGTACGCCATGTGGACCTGGGTGCCGCTTTACCTATCGCTATCCTTCGCTTCGCAGGGACTCCCGGAAAGCAACGCACGCTGGGTCGCCTTCGCCACGATCGCCATCGGCGCACCTGCCTGCGTCGTGGCCGGCTGGTTTGCGGACCGCCTCGGTCGCACGGCGGTCACCGCCATCGCGATGGGTCTGTCGGGGCTGGCCGCCCTCGGCGCCGCTGCGAGCTTCTCCCATCCGCCCCTGCTCTCGGCGATCTGCCTGGTGTGGGGTGCGGCTGTAATCGCCGACAGCGCCCAGTTCAGCGCCGCGGTCAGCGAACTCACGCCACCCCATCGCATCGGCACCGCCCTCACGCTGCAGACGGCGCTGGGCTTTCTCCTCACGATGGTGAGCATCCAGCTCCTCCCCGTGGTGGCCGAGCGCGCGAGCTGGCCGATGGCCATGGCCCTGCTGGCGCTGGGTCCGATCGTCGGCGTGGCGGCGATGCTGCGCCTTCGCGCCCTGCCGGAGGCCACCGCCATGGCCGGCGGGCGCCGTTGAAGCGCAGGGCGAGTTGTAGCCTGCAACCAACCCGGTGAGCCGGGCATCAACGGGCGTACGGAACTCATCAACACAGGGGACTGCCGCCCATGTTCGCCCTCTCCCACCCGCCATCGCGCCTGGCCGCGAAGGCCGCCGCCGCTGTCGTCGCCACCGGCCTACTCGCCAGCACCGTTCACGCCGCCGAGGAGTATGACGATTGGGTGGAGCGCTCGAACGCCCACGCCAACGTCGTGCTCGAGATCCTCGCCAAGTACAACCCCGAAGGGGCCGGTGCCCTCGGCGTCGACGGCCTCGATGAGAAGATCATCGATCTGCGTCCACAGCGCTCTGAGCGCTTCAACGCCGACGTGGCCGCCGCCCGCGAGGAACTCGCCCGACGACTCGAGCAGGAATCCCACGCCCTGGTGCGGCAGGACCTGGAGATCCTCCTCAAAGCCACCGACGACACGCTCAAGAGCAACGCCCTGAACCGCGCTCACCTGATCCCCTACAACAACGTGGCGCAAACCGTGTTCCAGGGCATCCGCGCCCTGATCGATGACCAGATCCCCGCCGAACGCTACCCCGCCGCCGTGGTCCGCCTGCGACGCTACGCCGGCATGGAGGATGGCTACACCCCGCTCACGGAGTTGGCCAAGGCAAACACGGCCGCTCGCTTCGACGTCGACGGTCTGCAGGGGCCCTATCGGGGCCAGGTGGAACAAGATCTGCAACGCGCCGGCCGCTTCGTCGAAGGCCTCGAGCAACTGTTCATCAAGGCTGAGGTGGCGGGCTGGGAGAAGCCTTACGCCAAGCTCAAGGCACAACTGGAAGTCTACGAGCAATGGCTGCGCGACGAACTGCTCACCCGCGCCCGCGACGACTACCGTCTGCCGCCTGAGCTCTACGCCGACGCCCTTCACAACTGGGGCGTCGATGCCTCCCCGCAGGAGCTGATCGCCATCGCCACCCAGGGCTTCGCCGACATCAAGAACGAGATGATCGCCCTCGCCCCCCTGGTGGCCGCCGAGCACGGCTTTGACAGCACGGACTATCGCGATGTCATCCGCGAGCTGAAGAAGCAGCAGATCCCCGCCGACCAGATCCTGCCCTTCTACCGCAAGGTGCTGAGCGAGCTGGAAGCGCGTATCGAAGAGAACGATCTCGTTAGCCTGCCCGAGCGCGAAGCGGGTATCCGCATCGCCTCCGACGCGGAGACGGCGGCCCAGCCGGCCCCACACCTGGATATTCCGCGCCTCATGGGCAACACCGGCGAGTACCCCAACTTCGTGCTACCCAAGCTCGATGCGACCACCGCCAACCACGGTGGCGGCCACGACGACAACTACGAGGCCGGCGCCTGGACCCTGACCGCCCACGAGGCGCGCCCCGGCCACGAGCTGCAGTTCTCCGCCATGATCGAGGGCGGCGTGTCTTACACCCGGGCCGTGTTCGCCTTCAACAGCGCCAACGTGGAGGGCTGGGCCCTCTACGCTGAAGCCATCGTGAAGCCCTACATGCCGCTCGACGCCCAGCTGATCGGCCTCCAATACCGCCTCGCGCGCGCCGCACGTATGTTCCTGGACCCCATGTTGAACCTCGGCGTGATCACGCCCGAGGAGGCCAAGGCCGTGCTCACCGACGAGGTGGTGCTGGGCGAGTCCTGGGCCCAGAACGAGATCGAGCGCTACACCTACCGCATCCCCGGCCAGGCCACCGCCTACTACTACGGCTACACCAAGCTCCAATCCCTGCGCACGCGCACGGAGCTGAAGCTGCGCGATCGCTTCGACGCCAAGGCCTTCCACGACTTCATCCTGGCCCAGGGCCTGCTGCCGCCGGAGTTGCTGGAGCAGGCGGTGATGGAGACCTTCGTGCCTTCGCAGGCACCGGCGAGATCAGCCTCTGCGCGGCGTTGATCCGCTCAACCCGTCCGCAGCCGAGTCTCCCTGTTCCGGCGCTTGCCGGCAGGGAGACCAAGGTTCAGTTAGGTGAAGTTGATCGATTCACTTGGCCGCGGATCGAGGCGCCACGGCGGAACGCCTACGGTGCATCCATGTCTTTGATGCCGACGTACTGCCCGCCGAAGCTCAGGTCGATGGTCACCGCTTCTTCACCATCGTTGCGCCAGTACCAGCCGTGGGTGCCATCGAAGAGGGCGGAGAACTTGCCCTGCATCTCCCGCGCATTGCTGACCGCGTAGCTCTCGTAGTACCCGGTCGTATCTCCCTCCGGCTCCCCGTGCAGGTCTACGTGCACGACGGCACTGGCGATCCAGCGATACTCCAAGCGCTGACCTGAGGTCATGATCAGCTTGTACTCGATCCCCTCATCGGGAGCCAGGGTCACGACGTGGCTTCCCGGGGCACTTGCGGCCACCGCCGGCGGCTCGTCGCCAGCCTCGGCGGCGGCGGCGGGAGCGGGCCCCGCCAGCTGGAGCAAGCCGAGACGCTGGCCGATGCCGGTCGGATCGACCCCGTACTCCGCGGGCAAGACGGCGGTGAGCACGATCGTGACGCCGAGCACGAGCGCCGCGGCCAGCGCGCCCAGCGCGTTGCGAGGGCTACCTGCAGAGGCTGTCATGGATAATCCCTCCTAGGAGAAGTAATAGCCGCCGAGTTGCAAACCGATCAACACGACACCTGCGGTCATCAGCAGGGTATTGGTCAGCAATGCTGCGCCGGCGAAGGAGCGGTGGCGGCGCCACAGATTGAGCAACATGAGGATCACGCCGAGCGCCAACAGCTGGCCGATCTCAACGCCCACGTTGAAGGCCAGCAGGTTGCCGAACAGATGCTCGCGCGGCAGCTCGAAGTCCTGCAGCTTGGTCGCAAGACCGAAGCCGTGCACCAGGCCGAACAACGCCACCATGAGCTTCGGTTCCGGACGAGGCAGACCGAGCGCTGGAAACCCGCTGAGGTTATCAAAGCCCTTGTAGAGCACTGACAGGCCGATGACCGCGTCCACCAGGTAGGCGTTCAGCGATAGGCCCGCGAGCACGCCGAGAAGCAAGGTGGTGCTGTGACCGAGGGTGAACAAGGTCACGTAGGTCAACACGTCGCGGCTGCGCACCAGCAGGAACATCACGCCGAAGAGGAACAGCAGATGGTCGTAACCGGTCACCATGTGCTTGGCGCCGATGTAGAGAAACGGCCCGATCAGCAAGCCGCTCGCCTGGCTCAGGAAGTCGCGCGTGCCCTCGTCCACGCCGTGGCCGAAGCTCGGGGCCGCGGCGCCGAGCAGTAGCAGCAGCGTCGTGAGCGTAAACAGGAGCGCACCTGGGCGGGCGCGGTAGGCGAGTGTCGGTGACATAGGTTCGGCGAGATCAACGGCGTGCGGCGACCCGAGTGTAGAGCATCTCGCGCGACGGCAGGTCGCCTCAGGGGCAGGTGTCGCTGACGCCGGACGGTCCAGGCGGCTGCAACCGGCGCTGGAAGAGCGTCAGGGCGTCACCGATGTCGACGACCCCGTTGCCGTCGAGATCCGCGTCCCCGTCGTCCGTACCGAGCACGTCGCGCATGATGAACCAGTCCTGCGCCAGCACGATGCAGTCATCATCGAGGTCGGCGTCGCAGGCGTTGCCGTAGCCATCGCCGTTCGTGTCTCGCTGATCGCCATTGGGCACGTCGATGCAGTTGTCGAGTCGATCGGCGATGCCGTCGGCGTCGCTGTCCGCGCGGCCGTAGAGGACGAAGGCGGCACCTGCCGTGAACGCGTTCGGGGCACCGATGGTCAAGTCGTCGGTGCCATCGCCGTTGACGTCCCCACCGGCCGACATCGTCAACCCGAAGGTATTGTTGCCACCGTCGTCCAAGGTCAGCACGACGCCGCGGCTGCCGTCTCCGCCGTTGGCCGCGAACAAGTTCTCGAGATCGACCTGGGCCGGGAATCCGCCTTGGCGGCCGAAGAGCAGGTAGGCACGCTCGTTCGAGGCGGCGCCGATCACCAGATCGGTCAGGCCGTCGTGATTCAGATCCCCACTGGTCAGGGCCGTCAGCGAGTTGCGCTCGTCGCGGGCGGGGATGATCTGCACGCCGGCGCTGCCGTCGCCATCGCGTAGCTGGTTCAGATCGAACTGCGGTTCGAAGTTGTCGCCGCGGCCGTAGATGATGAACACCTGAGGGGGCGTCCCGAAGTCCGTGACGACGAGATCGTCCCGGCCATCGCCGTTCCAGTCCACGCCACCCAACAGCTTCGACCCGACAAGCGAGACGTCCCGACCTGTCTCGATAACGAAACCGAGGGCGCCGTCCGCGACCTGGGGCGCGAAGGCGCGCATGTCGTACTCCACCGGGAAGAGCTCCGTGCGGCCGTAGATCACCACCACTTGGCCGAGGCCGAGGGCGACGATCGCCACGTCATCCAGACCGTCTCCGTTCAAATCGCCAGCGGTGCTCACGGCGGTGCCGACGCGGCTGTCCTGCTCGAAACCATCCAGGACGAACCCCAGCGTGCCGTCGTTGCCGCCGCCGGCGGTCCAGTCGAGCAGATCGTTGTTGTTGCGCAGGCGATCGGTGGGGCCGTAGACGACGTAGCTTCGTCCGACTCCCTTGGGACGAGCGAGGTCGGGCAGGGAAGCTGCAGGGCCGCCGATGATCAGGTCGGAGATCCCATCACCGTTTACATCGCCGGCGGCGGCCAGCGCCCGTCCTGCCTCCTCATCGGGCAGCCCGGGCGGGGACTCCGGTTCCACGGAGCCGACGAAGTTGGCCCCCACGCCATTGAAGGTCAGTTCGTCGACATCGAAGATCGCCGGGAAGGGGGCGGCGCCGAGGCGCCCCTCCAGCAGGTAGGCGACGCCCGCACCGAGCGAGGGCGCCGCGAACAGCAGATCGTCCGTGCCATCACCGCTGAGATCACCGATGTCCGCGGCCGTCTCGCCGAGACGCACGGAGCCGAAGAACGTCGTGATCAGAAAACCCGCGCTGCCGTCCGGATTCGCCGCAGGGGTGAGTTGAGTGAGATCGATATCCGCGCCGAGCGCATCATCGCCGTAGAGCACGAAGACGCCACCGCTACGGTTGTTGCCGTCGAAATCGAACCCCGGGGCGCCGAGGGCGATGTCCGCGACGCCATCGCCATTGATGTCACCGCCCGAAGTCACCGCCTCGCCGACGGCGTCCTCATCCACCGCGCCGAGGATCGCAAGTCCTACGCTCCCATCTCCACCGTTCTGCGAGAGGAAGCTACTCACCTCGATCTCCGGGGGAAATACGGCCGCCTGTGCGAGGGTGCTCGCGAGCGCCACCCAACCGGCCGCCCAGCTCAACTTGACGCTGCCGCCCATGGGACACCTCCTTGTGTTGCGCCTACGATAGCAAACCAGCGGGTTCGCTCGGTGATTTGTAGAAACCACGCTGTTGCCGAACGACGATACACCCCAAGATGCAGCATAAGTTACGGCGTGGAGTTGTATCCGGCGACTCGAAAGGCGACCACCTGGTTGTCGTATCCCGTCGGGATCAGGACGAGTCCGGTACTTGCCTGATAGCCGTGGTTAGCGCTGCCAACGCCCTCCACGGCGGTGACCGAGGTCACCACGCCGTCGACCAACTGCACCAATGGGCCGTCGACCGGCGTCACCTGGAGCACGTGCGCGTCGACCACTTCGATGCCATCGATATCGGTGAGCCAGGCGGGGCCGATCACCTCGACGCCCAGAGACTCAAGGTCGATGCGCCACAGGCGCTCGCCCCCGACCCACAGCACGTCGTGATCCACGGCGATACCGTTGGCGCCCGGGAAGGCGGGCTGCGGTGTCAGCGTGGAGATTGCCGATGAGGGAGACACGACGTAGACGTGGCCGGCGGCGGTATCTGTGACGAGCAGCGTGCCGTCCTCGCGGACGGCGATGTCGTTGGCGACACGAGACGGCAACGCAATGGTGGCTTCCGCTGATAGATCTGCCAGGACGTACACGCGGACCGTGTTGCGGTCGACGACGTAAAGGCGCTCATCGTGACGCGCCATCCCCAGCGGCGCGTCCAGGCTGTCGATCAGCCGTTCCGTCACCACCTGACCGTCAGCCGAGAGTTCCGTTAGGTAGCCCGTACCGTCGGTACCGTAGTCGCAGACGTTCGAGACCAGCAGGCGATCGCCCGGCATCGGCAATACGGTCTCGGGCTCACAGAAGGCACCCTCGGCGATCCACACCGGCGCGACGATCAGGCATCGCTGCGAGCGCTGCGGCGGAGGCGGCGAGCAGACCCAAACCCATGGAGATGCTCATGGGCCGGGTGTATCCCTACGCGGTGGATCCCGCCGGCACGGCCTCGTCCGCGCTGGCCTGCTTGCCCGTATCGTAGTACTTGTCGAGCTTGATCAGCATCCGCGCCAAGGCGGGCAGCAGGACCAGGGCACCGAGCATGTTCCACAGGAACATGAAGGTGAGCATCACGCCCATGTCGGCCTGGAACTTGATGGGTGAGAAGATCCAGGTGCCCACGCCCACGGCCAGGGTAAAGCCTGTGAAGGCCACCGCGGTGCCGGTGGTCTTCAGGGTCTTGTAGTAGGCCTCACGCAGGCGGATACCGCGCTCGAGGTAGCGCTCCAGGCGACTGTAGATGTATATGCCGTAGTCCACGCCGATGCCCACGCCTAGGGCGATCACGGGCAAGGTCGCCACCTTCACGCCGATACCGAGCCACGCCATGAGCGCCTGGGCCAACACGGAGGTCAGCGCCAGCGGCAGGATGATACAGAGCACCACGCGCACGGAACGGAAGGTGATCAAGCAGAGCACGGCCACCACGCCGTACACCCAGGCGAGCATCTCGTATTGGGCGCGGGCGATCACCATGTTGGTCGCGGCCTCGACCCCCGCGTTACCGGCGGCGAGCTCGAAGCGCACGGTCTCGCTGTCGTAGCGTTCGGCGAAGTCCGACGTCGCCGCCACGACCCGCTCGAGGGTGGCCGCCTTGTGATCGTCCAGGAACACCAGCACGGGCGCCATGCTGCAGTCCGTGTTCATGAGCGTGCTGGGCGCACGGCTGGTGCTGTTGTTCAGCACGAGTCGATTGCGACTGAGCACGGCCCACTTGAGGTTGCCCTCGTTCATGCCGGCGTTCACCAGCTTGGCCACGTTCACCAACGAGAGCGCCGACTGCACGCCGGCCACCGTCGCCAGCTCCGACTGCAGGCGATCCATAGCCGTCACGGCCTCGTAGCTGCCGCACTGCTGGCTCTCGGTCTGCACCATCACCACGAACACGTCCGTGCTGGTGGAGTAGTGCGCCGTGAGGTAGGCGTTGTCCTGGTTGTAGCGCGAGTCCGGGCGCAGTTCCGGCGCGCCGGGATCGAGATCGCCGATCTGCAGCCCGCGGCCGCCGATCAGCCCCACCACGAAGAGCAGCGCCGCCACCCCCACGGTGATCCGAGCCGTCGTGGGATGGGAGAAGTTGGAGACGAAGCGCCACAACGGCTGCGGCTTGCCGCTGCGCGAGGCGTAGAAGTTGATGCACCCCTTGGAGACGCCCGAGAAGGACATGAGCAGGGGCAGGAGCACGAGGTTGGTGAGGATCAGCACGGCGATGCCGAGGCTGGCCGTGACCGCGAGCTCCTTGATCACCGGAATATCGATCACCCGCAGGGTGAAGAAGCCGATGCCATCGCTCACCAGGGCGATGATGCCGGGCGTGCACAGGCGCCGGAAGGTCTCCCGGCACGCCTTCTCACACGGCGCGCCGAAGGTGGACTGGATGGCGATCGTGTTGACCATCTGCACGCCGTGGGAGATGCCGATGGCGAACACCAGGAACGGCACCAGCATGGAGTACGGATCCAGGCCGAAGCCGAGAGCACGCAGGAGGCCCAGCTGCCAGACCACGGCCACCGTCGAGCAGAGCAAGGTGATGCCCGTGGCGTAGGGGCAGCGCGAGTAGGCGAAGAGCAGCACCATGGTGATCAGGAAGGCGATGGCGAAGAAGGTGGCCACCTGGCTGGAGCCCTCGATCAGATCGCCGACCACTTTGGCGAAGCCCACCATGTGGATGCGGATGTTGTCGGTCTGGTAGATGTCGCGAACGCGCGTCTCCAGCTCGCGGGAGAGCTGGCGGTAGTCGAGACGCTCGCCCGTGGTCGGGTTCTCATCGACGATCGGCGCCAGGATGATCGAGGACTTGAAGTCGTTGGCGACGAGTCGGCCCACGGTACCCGAGCGCAGCACGTTCGCGCGCAGCTCTTCCAGGCTCTCGGGCGAGCCGTCGTAGGAGTCGGGCACCACCGTGCCGCCGACGAAGCCCTCCTCCGTGACCTCGCTCCAGCGCACGTTGGGCGTCCACAGCGATTCGAGGCCGCCCTTATCGACGCCCTCCACGTTCAGGAACACCTCGTCGGTGATCTGCTTCAGCGCCTCCTGGTACTCGGCGCTGAAGATATCGCCATCCTCCGCGGCCACCACGATACGAATCGTGTTGCCGAGGGCGGCCAGAGCGGCGCGGTTCTCGATGTAGTTCTCGATGAAGGGATGACCCGTGGGGATCATCTTCAGGAAGCTGGCATCGGCGCGCAGCTGAGAGGCCTGATAGCCGAGCGCCAGGGTGGCGATGACGAAGGCGATCAGCCACAGGGGGCGGTTACCGAAGAAGAGCTTCTCGAAGAAGCTCACGAGGGCGCCCGTGGGCTGCTCAGGCAATTCGTTCGCCTGGTCGTCTTGCGTAGCCAAGCTGGCCTTCCTTAGCTTAGGGAATTTCCACTCGGTGGATGCCGGCTGCACCGACCACCACCACATGCGACGGGTCCGCCGCCGCCACACCGCTCAACGACAGGCGATCCTCTCGGTAGCTCACCGAGAAGGTGCGCCCGTGATCGGCGCTCACCAGGATGGCGCCCGAGTTGCCCACCAGGACCACCCGACCATCGGCCAGGTGCGTGCCGGCGGTGAGCGAGGCCTGGTTGGCGACGTCGATGCGCTGCCACTGCTCACCACGGTCCGTCGAGCGATAGATGTTGCCGCGCAGGCCGAAGGCGAGCACGTAAGCCTCATCACCGTCCGTGCCGGTGAGCACACTGAAGTAGGAGCCCTCGTAGGGGCTGTCCAGGGTGATCCAGGTGGCGCCGCCGTCATCGGAGCGGTACAGCAGACCCGCTTCGCCAACGAGATAGAGCGTGCCGTCGCCGGCCTGATCGATGCCGTAATAGTGATACTTGTCCGGGTTCTCGATGTTGCGCGCCGCAAGGGTCCACGCCTCGCCGCCGTTGGCCGTCGCGAACAAGGTGCCGTAGGCGCCCGCGGCCACGCCTTTCCCGCCATCGTCGAACCACAGGGCCAGGAAGGGATTGGAGGGCCCCTCATCGAGGGCTGTCTGGAGATCTTCCAGGGCCCACTGGGCATCTTCCACGGCGAGGGAGGCGTCCATATCGTCAGCCCCCTCTTCCAGGGCGTCGAGGGCCGCTTGGGCGCTGGTGATCTTCTCCTCGGCGAAGGCGATCTCCTGCTGGGTGGCCTTCACGCCATCGAAGCGCTCGGCCCAGGTGGCGCCACCGTCCTCGGTGGTCAGCACCATACCCTCATGCCCGCCGGCGGCACCGCGCTGGTCATCGATGAAGGCAACGCTCGTAAGGTTGACCGACAAGGGCACCGTCGCCTGGGTCCAGGAGTCGCCGCCGTCCTCGGAATAAGCGATCAACCCGCGCTCGCCGACAGCCACCAGACGGTCGCCGGCACGCGTCACCGCGAGCATCAAGGCCTCTGCGACGGTCGGATTCTCGAGCGCCGGCAGATGAGTGAAGTCGACGGACTCTTGCGCCTTCGCCGGCGCCATGGCCACCAGGGCCGCCGCCAACAAGGCACTGAGGGGTGAAAGGCGAAGCGGGCGCCGAACGCCCGCTTCTTCAGAGATAGACAACAAGGATCGCTCCCTCACCGAGCGAACGACTTAGCCACGCCCAGCGCGGCGCAGGGCCGACGGCGTGTACTCGGTCGCGTTGGTCTTGTAGTTCCACTCGTAGGTGTAACCGGAGAGCTCGTTCTCGAGGCCGATCGGCAGGTAGCGACCGTTGACGAGATCGTACTGCACTTCCACGGCGTACCAGGGCACCTTCACGTGGTAGTGAGTCATGCTGTGCGCTTCCTTCACGCGCCACAGCTCACCGCGACCGTCGTACTGGTCGACGGCGACGATCTGCCAGGTGTCCTCGTCGATGTAGAAGGTGCGGCGCGAGTACACGTGGCGCTTGCCATCCTTGAGCTTGGCATCGACCACCCAGACGCGACGCAGCTCGTAGCGCAGGTAGTCAGGGTTGATGTGGCCTTTGCCCAGCATGTCCTTGTAGCGCACGTCCTTGTTCAGCAGCTTGTAGTTGTTGCCGCCGATGTACATCTCACGCTTGCCCACCAGCTCCCAGTCGTAGCGATCGAGGGCGCCGTTGAAGAGGTCGAGATCATCGGAGGTGCGCAGACCGTCCGCCGCCGTGCCAGGGCCGTCGTAGGCCACGTCCGGGGCGCGACGCACGCGACGCTGACCCGCGTTGTAGAGCCAAGCAGCACGAGGTTCCGCCACTTGGTTCAGGTTCTCGTGCACCAGCAGCACGTTGCCCTCCAGGCGCGCCGGCGCGTCGATGCGCTGCTTGTAGAAGAACAGGCGGTTGGCGTCGATGTCGCCGTCCAGCTGGTTGGCCCAGCTGACCTGGTCTTCGAACACGATCGGGCTGAAGCTGGCGTTCTTCTGCACCGGGATCTGGGTGTAGGTGCGCTTCACGCTGCCACCGCGGTAACGCAGGATGTGGTTCCAGATCACTTCGGTGCCGTTGGCGGGAATCGGGAACGGGCAATCGGACTCGTTGTTGGTGATGCCGTTGCCGCCTTCCACGGTTTCCACCACGGTAGCGTTCGCCTTGATCTTCGCGTACACCTCGGCCGGATACTCGGCGATGCGATGGCTCGGATAGACGGGGATACGGTAGGTGTCCGGATAGCGCTTCAGCATGCCGATCTGGCCTGCGGAGAGCTTGTCCTTGTACTCCTCATGGTTGGCCGCCGTGATGGTGAACAGCGGTGCCTCGTCTGCGAAGGGATCTACCAGGGGCTTGCCCGCAACGAAGTCCGACGGAGGACTCGCCAGCGGCTCCCAGGCCGGAATGGAGCCATCAGCGTTGCCGGCACGCTCGGCGCCGATCGGTGTGAGCTCGTCGCCGCCCAGGCGGGCCGCGTCGTCGGCGGACACGGCGGCCGCCAGCGGATGCGCGAAGACGGACAGCACCGCGGCTGCCACGGTGGTGGAGAATTTGACGTTCAGCATTGTTTGGGAACCCCCTCGAGGTGATCGGCGTTGTTAGCTCAGAAGCTCACGCCGAAGCTGAGCGAGAAGAAGTCTCGGTCGCGGGACACGTTGTAGTCGCCGCCCGAGAAACGGGTGTAGGCAATGTCGCCAAAGTAACGGTTGTTGTAGTCACCGGCGAGGCGCAGACCCAGCACCTGGCGACCCTCCACGAAGATGGGCGCAGGCTCCGGGTAGTAACCGTCCACGTCGTGGGACCAGGCGATGCTCGGGCGCAGGTTGATGCCCTTGAACGCGTTGAGGTACTGCCACTCCAGGCGCAGGCGATAGCCCCAGGAGGTATCGGTCAGGAAACCGTCCCGGGTGCAGTTCTCCGGCGACGGATTCGGGACCAACCCGAGTGCCTCGTTGCCTTCACAGTTGACCGATAGGCCCGGCGCGAGTTCCAGGTCGCCGAAGTCGCCGATGCCGAAGGTGGCCGAACGACCGAAGCGCAGCTCTGACTGATCGGGCACGTCCTGCACCGAGGCAAAGCCCACTTCCGCCACCACGCTCAGGCGATCCGCCCCCATCACCCGTTCAAAAAACTTCACAACCGTGGCTTGCAGCTGAAGCATGTCGAAGCGTTCGAAGCCGGCGAAGTCCTGACCCGGCGCCGTGGTCAACACGGTCGGCGTCAAGGTGCTCCAGGGCGCGCCGGCGACGCCGGCTTGGAGCAGCTCGGTAGTGTTGATCTGCGCTGGCAGGTCCTGGCGATAGCTCGCCTCACCGGACAGGGCGAAGCCGCCGACGTTGGTGTTGAAGCTAAAGCCGTAGAGCTTGATGTCGTCCGGGAACTCCGCGAAGTACTGCGGGTTGCCGCCGAGGGGATCGCCAGGGATAAAGAAGCCGCCGGTGCCAGCCTCGCCCCCGAGCAGCACGTTGCTCGAGGTGGTGCCGCCGAGCAGCGGCAGGCGGCTGTGGTAGTTCACGAAGTACAGGCCGAACTCGGTGAAGTTCAACTCCTCGGCGAAGTACTTCAGGGAGATACCGAACTGGCCCTGGTTGTCCGGTTCGCGGTCGTCCGTGCGGGTGATGAACAGGCCGTTGGCCAAGGCGGCCTGGTCGGACACGTTCACCGGTTGCACGGTCACGAAGTTACAGCCGTCGGCGGCCACATCCACGGTCGAGAAGAAGGTGCCGCAACCGTCGATCGGGCTCTTCTGCCACTCCCACTGGTAGAAGGCTTCGACGTTGAGGGTCTCGGTGAGGCCCAAGGAGGTGTAGACCATGCCGACGGGCAGCAGGCCTTCCTTGATCTCCACGCCGGGCCGGCGGAAGGCGGTCACGTCGACCGGGTTGATGATGTTGATGCCGTTCTGGATGAACGTGCTCTCACCCCAGCTCACCACCTGCTCACCGATGCGCAGCTCGCCGGGCATGGAGCCGAGGTTGAAGTCACCGTACACGTACGCGTCCAGGAGCTGCGCGCCACGGGTTCGCGCGAAGTCGTTGAAGCCGCTGTCCTCCAGGGGCTGGTTCGGCGTGTAGGCGTTGAGGGAGTTGCCGAAGGGTCGATCGCCCTCGGTCAACTCGATGTCGTACCAGTACTTGAAGCGGGTGAAGACGCCGATGTTGTCGGTCTGCAGCTCCAGCTGGTGCAGGCCCTTCACGATGAAGGAGGTCTGGGCGCCCTTCTCGAAGTTGAGGTTGCCATCGTCGGTCACCGAGGTGGAGGCCCGGCCGCCCTCGAAGTTGCCGGAAAAGACCAGCGCGGGATCGACCCCCTCCGTACGCCAGCTCGAGCCGATGGAGATGTTCGAGGTGAAACTACCCTCGATCTCCCCGATGCGAAATTCCCCGGCGGTCGCGGGCAGAGCGAGCACTAACGGCGTGGAAAGAAGGCACGCCGAAATCGGATGGCGCAGGCGCTGGTTCATGAGCATATGGAATCCCCGAAGGACGGTGGCGGGCGCAGCCCGGACGTCCTCGCGAGCGTGGTCGTGGACACCGCATCCATCGTCCACCCCCTCGACGACGCTTCCCCAGCTATCGACCGAACGACTAAAACCCTCGCGAATGCTAGCACTTGACCCAAAGCGTGAGAACGCCCAGACGACGCTAAAAGCATCGATCGCTTTTCCGGCGATGCAACATTAGGTGACTTGAGGTGGCGGGCGCCGTCCTCCCTCGGCGATCGCCTTGCCATGCTTTGAACAAGCAGCGTACGCTCCGCGGTATTCTATACCGGGGGTGGAGAGCCGCCCTCGATCCATCCAGTGGTTAAGGAACGTTCGTATGGGAAGTCGTTGCCGTGCAGTCTTGGGCCTAGCAGCCGTCGCCGCGCTCGGGGGTTGTGAGACCGACGGGGATATCGGCATCGAGCCAGTGCAGGTGACACGGCCGGTCTTCGCTGCCAAGTACGTAGCCACCGAGGCGCTCACCGACGCCGACCGGCTACAGGCCCCGTACCCGAACGACATCTACTTCGCCGGCAGCGAAGATGGCACCCTGAACCTGCCGCTGTCGCCCCTGACCACCCAAGGTGCGCTGATTCCGCAGGTCAATCGCCTCGACGGCTATCCGCTCACCGCCAACGTCAGCATCCCGATGACGACGGAGACGGACCTCACCAGCATCGTGCCGTTCCTGCCGGACCCCACCACGGGCTTGCCGAGCATCCCCAACCCGAACCTCTTCGTCACTTTCGTCAACGCCGACTTCCCGGGCGGCTTCGCGGCCATCCCGCTGGTGCCGGGCATCACCGATGCGATCGCCGACTACACGGTACGCGTGTCGCCGTCCGTGGACGCCTCGGGCCAGCCGAGCAACATCCTCGAGATCGTGCCCCTGAAGCCGTTCCTGCCGGACACCACCTACGCCATCTACCTGCTCTCGAGCATCACGGACGTCAACGGCTCCGCACTCTCTGCAGACGTTGAGTTCGCCACCATCCGCGACGCTCACTTCGCCGGCGAGGCGGTGGAGAACGCGATCCTGGAAGGCCTGCGCGCCGCCGCCATCGGGCCGCTGCTGGACCAGTCCGCGCTGCTCGGCATCCCGGGCGAGGCGATCGCCATGGCCTTCAGCATGTCGACCATGTCCCTGCGCAACTCGCTGGAAGTGATCGACGAGACTCAGGGCCCCAGCACCGCGGTGCTCGCGCCCTCCGGATTTACCACCGCCGACGTCATCCCCGGCGTCCCCGGCGTGGCCGACATCTTCGTGGGCACGCTGGATGTACCCTACTACCTCGATCCGGCCGACCCCTACGGCTCGACCTGGCAAGGCGCTGGCGGCACGGACCTGAACCGCTTCAACCCGGTGCCGGTGCCGCGCACCACTCTGACCATTCCCGTGCTCGCCACGGCGCCTAATGCCTTCAGTGGTCAAACCAAGCCGGACACGGGTTGGCCCGTGCTGGTGTACCTCTCGGGGGTGAACAGCGATCGCTCGTCCATGCTGGCGCTGTCCGACTCCTTCGCCGCCGCCGGCTACTTCGTGATCGGCATCGATCTGCCCTTGCAGGGCATCATCGATCCGGCCAATCCCCTGTTCCAGGGCCCGGGCAACCCGCTCAATCCCTTCGGCGATAACGAGCGCCACTTCTTCCTCGACCTGTTCAGCAACACCACGTTCGTCCCCGGCGCCGACGGCATCACGGACACGGGCGGGCAGGTGTTCACGATCAGCTTGACGGACCCGCTCACGGCCCGCGACTACGTGCGCCAGACCACCGCCGACTTCACCACCCTGATCCGCACGCTGCCGACGATCGACCTCGACGCGGACGGCGAACCGGATCTCGACACCTCCCGCATCCATCACACGTCGGTGTCCCTGGGTGCCATCGAGAGCGCGACGCTGCTCGCCGTCAACGACGAAATCACCACCTCCACGCTCAGCAGCCCTGGCGGTAACTTCACCCTGTTCCTGACCGACGATGACAGCTTCTTCGGACGCGGCCTGGTGGCGGGCCTCGCCGCCTCCGGCATCATCGAAGGCACCGTGAGCTTCGACTACTACGTGCGCGACTGGCAGCACGGCCTCGACGCCGTCGACGCCCTGAATGGCGCCATCGCCGCCGCCGCGCTGCATCCCCTGCACGTGATCGAGATCCTCAACGACAACACGGTGCCGGATAACTCCACCGACCGCTTCGCTGAGGTGGCCGGCCTGCTGGATGTGTCGATGACGGCGGTGGATGCGGCAGGCGTGCGCGGCATCGTGCGTATGACCGACGGGGGCCACGTGTCCTACCTCGATCCGAACAGCCTCATCACCGACCTCGATACGGGCGAGGTGATTCAAGGGCCGAATCCGCTGGTCACGGTGGAACTGCAGACCCAGGCGGTGACCTTCGCGGTGACCAACGGCACGACGCTGCCGGTGGATCCGGACACGGGCACGGGCTGCGACTGCGTACAGTAGGCCGACTGCCTATCCCTCTTTGCGGCCCGCCGCGCGCGGCGGGCGTGCACCAGGCGAGCCGGCATCACCCGGCTCCCAACCGCCCTCGCGACGCCATCAGCGCCGTCGCCCGCTGCGCGCCACCGTAACGGCCCGCCCAGGTCCTCGTTAGGCACAGGCTAGATGAGTGAGACGCTGACACCGATCGACACGGCCTGGTTGCACATGGAGGATCCGAGCAACCTCATGATGGTGACGGGCGTGCTCACCTTCACCGGCAAGCTCGACCTCGCCACCTTCAAGCACACCTTCTGCGAGCGTCTGCTTCGCTACGAGCGCTTCCGTCAACGCGTGGTGCCGGGGCCGACGCCTCTGCAGCGTCCCCGCTGGCGCACGGATCCGACTCTCGCCGTGGACGCCCACGTGCACGCGATCGCCCTCGACGACCCCCAAGATCACGACGAGCTGATGCGTCTCATCGGCGAACTGGCGAGCACGGGACTCGACTTCGACCGCCCGCTCTGGGAGGTGCACCTCATCGAGGCGTTCCGCGGCGACAGCCTGGCCGTGATGCGTTTCCACCACGCCATCGCAGATGGCTCGGCGATGGTGCGGGTGATGTACGACCTGATGGATCCAACGCCGGACGCCGCGCCGTCCGCGCAGGCCCCGCGCGCCGAGGATCGTCACTCACCCTTGCCAGGCCCTGCGCTGCTCGAGCCCGCCCGACACGCCCTGAAGGTGGGCGGCCAGGTGGCCGACGTGCTCTCGCGCGAACTTCGAGAGAGCCTGCGCCGGCCGGCCCGAGCGCTCGAGATCGGGCAGACCCTGGGCCAGGGCGCCGCCGTGCTCGGCAACGCCCTGGCCATGGCGCCGGATCACGACACGCCCTTCAAGGGCCGGCTGGGCAAGGCCAAGCACGTGGCGATGTCCGCGCCGGTGGCCTTGCAGACGGTCAAGGACATCGGTGCCGCCACGGGCACCAAGGTGAACGATGTACTCCTGAGCGCCATGGCGGGCGCCCTCGGGCACTACCTGACCGAGGAACGCGGCGTCGATGTGGCCAACGCCAGCGTACGTGCGGTGGTCCCGGTGGACCTGCGACGCCACCCGAGCACCAAGCTCGGCAACGAGTTTGGCGTCGTGTTCCTCGCGCTTCCCATCGGCATCGAGAATCCCCTGCAGCGCCTCTACGCCGTCAAGCACGCCATGGACGAGCTCAAGGCCTCCCCCGAACCGTATGTATTCTTCAGCTTATTGAATATATTCGGTATGGCGCCGGACGTGATGGAGACGCAGATCGTCAACCTGTTCGGCAGCAAGGCCACCCTGGTGATGACCAACGTGAAAGGCCCGGCCGAGCCGCTGCGTTTCGCCGGGAGCGCGGTGAAGGACATGACTTTCTGGGTGCCGCAGTCCGGCCGCCTCGGAATGGGCGTATCGATCATGAGCTACGCGGGCTCGGTACGCCTCGGCGTGATCACGGACGCAGGCCTCGTGCCCGACCCGCAGACGATCACCACCCGCTTCACCGAGGAGTTCGCTCGCCTGCGACGTCGCCTCGCCGACTGAGCCACGCCTGCTGCATCGCACGTTCGGCGTTAGCCGGAACGGCGCTTGACCCCCTGTGCCGGCGCCCGCCATCATCGCGCCAGCGTCGGCGCCCGCCAGGTCCGGCCGTGCCCACTCACCGGAAGAGCTCCCCCATGGCAAACTCGTTCACCCTGCAAGGCGTGCTGCTGCGCTTCATCGCCGCCTTCGGCCTCGTCATCGCCACCTACAACCCCACGCCGTACAACTACATCGAGTGGCTGCGAGCGAACCTCACGGCGGGCACGACCGGTCCCGAGCACTGGTTCGTGCTGGTGGTGCTGCTGATCGGATGGGTGATCTTCTTCCGCGCCACCTGGCGCTCCCTAGGGCCCCTCGGGGTGCTGCTCACGGCCGGATTCTTCGGCACCTTCGTCTGGCTACTGGTCGATCGCGGTTTCGTGATGCCGTCCGGGCGCGGCCAGATGATCTGGACAGCGGAGCTGTCCTTGGCTGCGCTGCTGGCGACGGGGCTGTCGTGGTCACACGTGCGGCGGCGTATCACCGGGCAGGTGGATACGGACGATCCCGACAATTAGGGACTGCCCGAGCGCCAGCTGCTCAACACCCCGGGGCTGCCCGCCCTCAAAGCGCGACCTGCGTCTCGGATCGACCGCGGTGCCCGCTCCAAACGAAACCTCGGTGCACGAAGTGTGCCGGTGTTCCTGATCGCGCAACGCAGCGCGTAGACACTACGCAGGTCTCGCAGGAAGATCGGTCATGGCTGAGTACGCAACAATTGACGCACGAATCGATGGCCAGCTCCACGAGCGGCTCGTCGCGGTGCTCTATTCGCAGACTCTGCCTGCCATCACCGGATCGCTGGTGCTGGCGGCAATCGACCTCGCGTACTACTGGTCTCGCCTGCCCATGGCATCGATCGCGGGCTGGCTATCGCTGATCGGGGCGGGACTCAGCTTTCGCTACGGCCTCTTCCTTGCGCGGCGCTTCCACCAACAACGCCTGCCGAGGCTGATGTGGGAGCGGCTCTACGCCGCCTCGACCCTCGTGGCCAGCCTCGGTTGGTGTTTTTTGACCATCGTCAGCACCACACACCTCGATCTCGCCGGCAATCACTTCGCCAACCTGTCCATCGCCGGCCTGGTGGGCGCCTCGGTGGCCTCGCTGGCCGGATCACGGCTGGCCTTCATCTGCTTCGCCGTCCCGTTCATGGTGACGGTGCCCTTCGCTATCAGGCCGTCCAGCTTCGACGAGTGGTGCTACCTATTGCTTTGGTACGCTTACTTCGCAACCCTGCTCAAGAGCAGTCGCGGCGTGCATGCGGCATTGGTGGCAGCGGAGCGATCCCGCCTGGAGAACTCTCGCCTGGTAGGCGAGCTGGAGAAGCTCGCCGATCGCGATCCTCTCACAGGCCTCGCCAACCGACGGGCCCTGGCGGACGCCTTCGAAGCCGCCTGGGCTGGCCGCAGCAGCGGGCAGGTCGGCGTGCTCCTGTGCGATGTCGACCACTTCAAGCAGTACAACGACGCGCTCGGGCATCAGGCCGGAGATGAGTGCTTGCGTCGCCTCGCGGAGCTCTTCGAGGGGCTGACCCACAACCGTGATGCCCTCGCTTGCCGCCTTGGCGGCGAGGAATTCCTCATCCTGTTGCGCGACACCACCCCGGACGGCGCCAAGGCGTTCGCGGAGCGCGTTCGCCAAGCGGTCACGGCGTTGCAGCTGCCTCATCTAAGTTCGCAGACCCAGCCCCACGTCACGGTCAGCATCGGTGTCGCCACCGCCGTGGCCAGCCCCGCGAGCGATCCGGACACGCTGATGGGTGCCGCCGACAAGGCACTCTACGCGGCAAAAGCGGCGGGTCGAGACCGCGTCGTGATGTCCGCCGACAGCTCACCCGCCAGACAGTCCCTAGCCAGCAGTCAGTCCGCCTGAACCCTCATGGCGGGCCCCGGATTCGCCCGTTCGCACTTGCAAATTCACCGATCGGTGAATATGGTCTGCGAATGGCACGCACCAAACAGTACGACGAGGCCGACGCGCGCGCGGGCCTGCTCGCCACCTTCCTGGAGAAGGGCTACGCCGAGGCCTCCTTGGCAGACCTGGAGGCGGGTTCGGGCCTGAACCGGCGACAGATTTACAACGACTTCGGCGACAAGCGGAGCTTACTGCTGCAAGCCATCCAGGACTTCAAGACGGCGGTGGTGGGGCCGATCCTACAGCCGCTAGAGCGGTCGGCCCTGGGCGCGGACGCGATCCGCGGCACCCTGCTGAGCATGGTCGACGGTGCCGACACCGCCGAAGGACGCCTCGGCTGCCTCATGTGCAACACTTCGCGCGAACCCATCGCGGGCGACCCCGACGTCCGCGAGCAGCTCGATAGCTTCTTTCGTCGGGTGGAAGGCGCTTACCGCAAGACGATCCACCGCGCGCTCACCCTCGGCGAACTGCCCCCAGACACCAACTCGCGGACCCTGGCGAGGTTTTTCCTCGGGATCCACGTGAGCGTTTGCGTACTCGGGCGGGGTGGCGCCTCGAAGGCTGTTCTGCGAGACCTCACCAGCGAGGCCCTGGCCAAGCTCGGTTGATTTTTTTTCGCATTTAATTCACTGATCAGTGAAGATTGGAGATGACCATGACGGATGACCACGAGGTGTACTTGATCGCGCAACTCGAGGTGTCGGACCGCGACACCTTCATGCGTGACTACGCGGGGCCCTTGCAGCCGCTGAACGAGAAGCACGGCGCGACCGTGATCGCGGCCTCCGCACAGGCCCAGGTGCTCGAAGGGGAGTACGACCGCAACCTCACGGTGGTGCTCAAGTTCCCGTCGGCTGCCGCCCAGCAAGCGTGGTACGACGACCCCGCCTACCAACCGTTGATCCAGCGCCGCCAGGAACTCACCAATACCGATGGCTCCACGCTGATCGTGGTGCCGGCCGCGCAGGGAGAACCCGCATGAGTCGCCTGGCCCTCGTGAAGGAGACGAGAACACCCGCCTCGACAACGTCCTCGGCATCGACCCAAGCGCGGACGCGAGAGGACGCTCAGCTCGATGACTGGACCTTCGGCGGCAGCTGGCCCTACGCGCCGAAGTGGTTCGAGAGCGGCGACGGGCGCATGCACTACATCGACGAAGGGCCGCGCGATGCCCGCCCGGTGATCCTGGTGCACGGCAACCCCACCTGGAGCTACCTGTACCGACGCTTCATCAACGCGCTGGTGGCGCAGGGCCACCGGGCGATCGCCTTCGACCACCTCGGCTTCGGCCGGTCGGAGAAGCCAGATCATCCTTCCCTGTACGAGATACCGGCACACGGCGCCCGCGCCGAGGCCCTCCTCGAGGCGCTGGACCTGCAAGATGCCACCCTGGTGGTGCAGGACTGGGGCGGCCCGATCGGCCTCACCTGGGCCGCCCGCCATCCCGAACGGGTGCGCAGCCTGGCCATCCTCAACACCTTCTGCCATCGCCCGCAGATGGCGACGGCATTGCCGCTGCCGCTCACCCTCTTCTGCACACCAGGGGTGGGCGAGGTGATGGTCAAGGGCATGAACGCCTTCGTGAAGGTCTTTCTGTTCAAGGCCGGATTGGTGCATCCGCAACGCCTGAGCAAGCAGGACCAGGCTGCCTACCTGGCGCCCCACCCCAACTGGGCCTCGCGCACGTCCATGCTGGTATTCCCGCGGCAGATTCCGAGCGGGCCCCAGGGGAAGGTGAGCGACTACCTCGATGAGATACACCGCGAGCTAGTGCCCGCGTTCAGGCACAAGCCCGTGTTCATCGCGTGGCCGATGAAGGACGTCGCGTTCACGCCCGACATGTTGGACGACTACTGGCTACGCGATTTTCCTGACGCCCAAGTACATCGCATAGACGATGCCGGTCACTACATCCAGGAAGACGCCCATGAGCAGGTCATTCCCAAGCTCCTGCCCTTTCTCACGCTGTAGCCTCACCTAGCGCCCTGGTCGACACTTGGCGCCGCGTGACCTGTGGCACACTACGCCGCCCTCCCCACCTGGCACCCCCATGATCTCCCCCTACCGCTATCGCGATCAGTGGTTCGGCAACGTGCGCGCCGACGTGCTCGCCGGCCTCGTCGTCGCCCTCGCCCTGATCCCCGAAGCCATCGCGTTCTCGATCATCGCGGGGGTAGACCCCAAGATCGGCCTCTACGCCAGCTTCTCGATCGCCGTCATCGTCGCCATCACCGGCGGGCGCCCGGGGATGATCTCGGCGGCCACCGCAGCGACGGCAGTGCTGATGGTGACCTTGGTGAAGGAGCATGGCCTGCAGTACCTGCTCGCCGCGACGGTACTCGCCGGCTTGATCCAGATTGGCGCTGGCCTGCTCAAGGTGGGCACGCTCATGCGCTTCGTCTCGCGCTCGGTGATCACGGGCTTCGTCAACGCCCTCGCCATCCTGATCTTCATCGCGCAGCTACCGGAACTGATCGGTGTGCCGCCGCTCACCTACATCATGGTGGCGGCAGGGCTTGCCATCATCTACCTCTTCCCACGGCTCACCCGCGCGGTGCCGTCCCCCCTCGTGTGCATCCTGGTATTGACGGCCATCACCATCAGTTTGGGACTCGATCTGCGCACCGTCGGCGACATGGGGGAGTTGCCCTCAACGCTGCCCGTCTTCCTCATCCCCGATATCCCCTTCACGCTCGAGACGCTCCAGATCATCCTGCCCTACTCCGCGTCCGTGGCCGCCGTCGGCCTGCTCGAGTCCTTGATGACCGCCACCATCGTGGACGATCTCACCGACACGCGTAGCGATCGCAACCAGGAGTGCATCGGCCAGGGCCTCGCCAACACCGCCACCGGCTTCATCGGCGGCATGGCGGGGTGCGCGATGATCGGCCAGTCGGTGATCAACGTGAAGTCCGGCGGCAGAGGGCGCCTCTCGACCTTCTGCGCGGGCGTGTTCCTACTCTTCATGATCGTGGTGCTGGGCGACTGGGTGGCGCGCATCCCCATGGCCGCCTTGGTGGCGATCATGATCATGGTGTCCATCGGCACCTTCAGTTGGTCGTCCCTGCGCAACCTGCGCAGCCATCCGCGCAGCGCGTCCACCGTGATGCTCGCCACGGTGGCGGGTGTGGTACTGACCCACAACCTCGCCATCGGCGTGCTCCTCGGCGTACTGCTTTCGGGGATCTTCTTCGCCGGCAAGATCGCCCAGATCTTCCGCGTCAGCTCCACGCTCTCGGCGGACGGCACGAAGCGCGTGTACCAGGTGGAAGGTCAGCTATTCTTCGCTTCCTCCGAAGCCTTCACGCGGGCCTTCGATCTTCGCGAAGCACTGGAGAAGGTAGTGATCGATGTGAGCCGGGCGCACATCTGGGATGTCTCCAGCGTAGCCGCCCTCGACCTGATCGTCATGAAGTTCCGCCGCGAGGGCGCGGAGGTGGAGCTGGTGGGCCTCAACGAGGCCTCGGAGACGATCGTCGACAAGCTGGCCCTGCACGACAAACCGGGCGGCGTGGACGCCCTCATGGACACTTGAGGAGCCTCACCCATGTCTAAGCTACTCGCCCTGGTGGACGGCTCGATCTACTCGCGCAGCGTCTGCGAACACGCCGTGTGGATCGCGCAGCGCGCGGGCTTTGCCGTCGATCTACTGCACGTGCTAGCTCGTCGGCGCAATGAAGGCGGCGGCGGTAACCTGAGCGGCAACATCAGCCTCGGCGCCAAGTCCACCCTGCTGAACGAGCTCACCGAACTGGACGGCGAGATGGCCAAGCTGCAGCAAAAGCGCGGTCGCGCCATCCTGGACGACGCCCGCCAGATCCTAAGTGACGCCGGCGTGGATGAAATCACCACCCGCCTGCGCTTCGGCGATATCGTGGAGACCGTCGGCGCCGATGAGGCCACGGCCGACATGGTGTTGATCGGCAAGCGCGGCGAGGATGCGGACTTCGCTTCCACCCACCTCGGCTCCAACCTCGAGCGTATCGTGCGTTCATGCCACAAGCCGGTGATGGTGGCCGCCCGCGCGTTCACGCCCGTCGAGCGCGCGGTCGTGGCCTTCGATGGCGGCGAGAGCGTGATGAAGGCCATCGCTTACATGGAGCAGAGCCCGATCTTCAACGGCGTGGCGTGCGAGCTGCTGTACGTGGGCGAGCCTAACAACGCGATGCGCGAGCACCTCGACGCCACCGTCGCACGGTTGCAGGCCGCAGGACGCGAGGTCAGCACCGCCATCCGCGCCGGCCAGCCGGAACAGGTCATCGCGAGCGCCGTCGACGAGGGTGGTGCCAACCTGCTCGTGATGGGCGCCTACGGCCACTCACGCATACGCACCCTCATCATCGGTTCGACCACCACCACCATGATGCGCTTGTGCCGCGTGCCAGTGCTGCTGTTCCGCTAGGCCCTGCGCCAACCGCCTTTGCTAGCCTGCCCGAGTTCCTGACCGCCTTGCCCGGAGGGGCGATCGCAGCGCAACATCCCTCCACGTTCCACCGCCCGGAGAACTCCTGTACGGTGAGTTGCATCGTCAACGCACTCGCTGGGGGTCGAACGTGGTCGCAGTCAAGAAGGAAACGCATTTCGGGGGTTGTCCGCACGATTGCCCTGACACCTGTTCCATGCTGTTCGAGGTGGAAGACGGCAAGCTCACGGGCGTACGGGGCAATCCGGAGCATCCGCTCACGCGCGGCGGTCTTTGCGTCAAGCTCAAGGACTACGAGAAGCGCCACTACCATCCCGATCGCGTGCTCTACCCGATGCGCCGCGTGGGCGCCAAGGGCGAAGGCAAGTTCGAGCGCATCACCTGGGATGCCGCCCTCGATGAGATCACCGACCGCTGGAAGGCGATCATCGACGAGCATGGCCCCGAGGCGATCCTGCCCTACAGCTATCTCGGCCATCAGGGCCTGGTGCACGGCCTGAACGGCGCCGACGCCTTCTTCAACCGCATGGGCGCCACCGTGTGCGAGCGCACCTTCTGCGGCGAAGGCTCCGCCACCGCCTGGCTGCTCACCCACGGCCCGAGCGGCGGCATGGACCCGGAGAGCTTCATCCACTCGAAGTTCATCGTAATTTGGGCCTGCAACTCCGTCAGCACCAACCTGCACCACTGGCACGTGGTGAAGGACGCGCAGAAGGCCGGCGCCAAGGTGGTGGTGATCGATGCCTATCGCTCGCGCACGGCGAAGGAAGCCGATTGGCACGTGGCGCCCAAGCCGGGCACGGACGGCGCTCTGGCAATGGCCATGCTCAACGTCATCATCGAAGAAGACCTCATCGATAAGGACTACGTGGCCAACTACACGGAGGGCTTCGACGAACTCGCCCAACGCGCCCGTACCCGCACACCGGAGTGGGCCGCCGAGATCACCGGCGTCGACGCCGACACCATCCGCCAGCTCGCCCGCGAGTACGCCAAGACCCAGCCCGCCGCTATTCGCATCGGCGTCGCCCTGGAGCGTCACGCGGGCGGTGGTCAGACCATCCGCGCCGTGTGTTGCCTGGCCGCGATCACCGGCGCCTGGCGCAATGTAGGCGGCGGCATCTACCAGATGCCCGTGTGGGAGCACCCCTACGCCTTCGACGTCATCTGCCGCCCGGACCTGATCCCCGAGGGCACGCGCGTGGTCAACGCCCTGCAGCTCGGCCGCGCGCTAGTGGGCGAGACGCCCCTGGATCCACCAATCAAGTCCTTTATGTGCTGGAACGCCAACCCGGTCACCCAGGCGCCGGAGACGAACAAGATCATCGAGGGCCTGAAGCGCGACGACATGTTCGTGGTGTCCGCCGAGCACTTCATCTCGGACACGGCGGCTTACGCCGACATCCTCCTGCCCGCCGCCATGGGGGCGGAGATGGAGGACATCATCCTCTCCTGGGGCCACAACTACCTCACCTACAACGCCAAGTGCGCCGAGCCGCCGGGGGAGGCCATCCCCAACCAGGAGATCTTCCGTCGCCTGGCCGCACGGATGGGCTACGAGGAAGAGAACTTCAAGTGGTCGGACAGCGAGTGCCTGGAGCACTACATCGACTGGAACTCCCCTGCTTGCGAAGGCATCACCCTCGACCTGCTCCGCGAGCAGGGCTACGCCCACCTCAGCATCGGCGGGCGGGACGATCGCGCGCCCCACGCGCAAGGCAACTTCCCCACGCCCTCGGGCAAGGCGGAGCTAAAGGCCTCAGGGGCGGCGGGCGGTGACTTCGTGGCTGGCCCCTTCCGCCAGATGTACGACCACAAGCAGCCGGGCACGGAGATCGATCCCTTGCCCGACTACGTACCGCCACGCGAGAGCCCGGCCACCAACCCGGAGTTGGCAGCGAAATACCCGTTGAACATCGTGTCGCCGAAGAGCCACGGCTTCTTGAATTCCTGCTACGCCAACCTCGACTGGAAGATCAAAGGCCAGGGCGAGCAGTTCGTGATCATCAACCCGGCCGACGCGTCGAGCCGGGGGATCGCGGACGGCGCGAAGGTCCGCGTATTCAATGACCGTGGCGCCTTCGAAGGCGTGGCGCGGGTGAGCGATGACGTGAACGCGGGGGTGGTGGTGGCCACGCTCGGCTACTGGCGTCAGCTGAACCGGCCGGGCACGGTGAACTCGATCAGCTCGGCCGAGTTCGTGAACATGGGCCACGCACCTACCTTCTCCGATAACCTGGTGCAGGTGGCCGCGGGCTAGTCAACTGCTTAGTGCGGGTCGCCCTCAGCGATCCGCACTCCCTTGCTTGGCCGAGAACACCCTCGGGCGCCGGACCATATAGCGCGCCAGCGAAGGTGGCGCGGCACGAGCGAAGACACCGACCACGCCGCGTCCGTCACGGTTTGATCACTTTGCGCAGGCAGTTGATCCGCGAGACCCTCGTGGTCAGTATGCGCGCATGATGCGCAAAGCCCTCTTGCTCGCCCTCGCGCTTACGGCCCTCGTCGGGTGCGCCACCGTCGTGCGAGGCACGACCGATACGCTTACGGTGACCACCTTCCCTGAAGGCGCAAGGGTGGTCTCGGACATCCCCGTGTCAACTGACGACGCGTCCGCTAGCGCGTCTGGTGGCGTTTACGGTTGCAACCCTACGCCCTGCTCGATCGAGGTGCCCCGGCGTTCGGTCGGTCGCCTCACGGTATCGCTCGAGGGGTACCAAACGATCAGCTACCGAGTCGTCTCCTCCGCCACCACGAGCAACGATGTCGTGCCCCCGGGTACGCTCATCGCCGGCCTGCCGCCGGGCAGCTACGTGGTCGTCGGTACGCCCCAGGGAGGCCAGGTCGGCCTGCGCGGCGCGAGCGGCCTCACGGGCCTCGCCACCTACGGCGCGGGCAGCGTCATCGACGCGGTGAGCGGTGCCAATCTGAACGTGGCCCCGCGATCGGTGACCGTGTTTCTCGCGCCGACCACGGCGGCCACAGGAGGCGAGTCCACCGATGACACGATGCCCGCAGTTCCTTAAGGCCGCGACGCTGCGCGCAGCGCTGCTTGCCGTGCTCCTCACGCAGCTCGCCGCGTGCACCACGGTGAACCGAGGTACGACGGACTATTTCTTCGTCGATACGGTGCCGCAGGGTGCGCAGGTGAGCATCACGCGAACGACCGCCGGGAAGCCCGCCGAGTGTCCGAGCACGCCGTGCGCCATCGCGCGCCCCCGCGCCGACGAGTTTGTCGCCACCATTACCTACGACGGTTATGAGCCTGTGGAGCTGCTGGTGCTGCACAGCACGCAGCGTGCATCCTTGAACGGCACGGTCATCGGCAACACCGTGGTGGGTGGCGGCTTGACCGTCGCCAGCGCCGCGCTCGTCGGAGCCTGGGCGGGCGAGGTGGTGACCTTGGGGTTTGGCGGATCTGGCTTCTCGGGGGCTTTCGCCGCAGCCTCCGTGCCCCTGGCAGGTGGCGTCGTGGCCAGCATGGCGGTCATCGACCTGTCGACGGGGGCGGGGCAGAACCTGTTCCCTAACCCCGTGGTACTGGCGTTGGCGCCGGAGGGAGAAGGCGCGACCGAGTCGATCGATCCTCGCGTGGCGCTATTCGAGGAGCAGCTTGTATTGGAGGCGCGCAAAGACCGCTCCTGTGGGCGATCGGAGGCGCGGTATCGGTCGGAGGCGTGTGTGGAGGCGCGTCGGGCGTTGAGTACCAAGAAGCGCGAGATACGGGAGGCCTCGAAGGCGTTGTTCACGGTGGTGGGGGCGTCGGCGGAGAAGGCAGGCCCCTAGAGGGGCTTACCCCTTGGCTTGGCCATAGCAACTTGGAGGGCGATCAGGTGGAACACCCGGACGATCTGGATCCCCTGTACGTACGCTACAACGGCGGCATGCTCGGGTACTTTCTGTCCGGCGCGCCCGCGCGCTACGCGGCGGCGTACTACCCGGTGCTGGCGGGTCGGATGAACGCGTTCCTCGAGGAGATCGGTTGCCTGCCCATCCTCCCGCCGACGCCGCCCGCGCCCGACGCGACACCGCGCGTGATGCAGGAGACCCTGTTCCAGGTCGCCCTGGCGTCGGAGGCGATACGCGATGCCGCCCTGATGACCGCGACGGCGTTCCACGGCGTGATCCTGCGTGACGTCGATCCGGACGCGGCAGCGAAGGCGGAGCAGACGGCGCGAGGGCTCCTTCAGAACATGGGCGTTGCCGACGAGGCGCTGGATGCGTTCGCAACGGCCGTCACGCCCGAAGAAAACGGCTGGGTGTCAGCGGATGAACTGCACACCGCGGGGCTACAGTTCCTGCACGCCGTCATCGCGCCGGTGGCGACAGCAGCGCGCACGGCCTTCGTCGCCATGCCTTTCCAGCCCCCCTTCGACACCTACTTCAGCGACTTCTATCGACCCTTGCTGAGGGAACTCGGGTTACACGCACTGCGCGCCTGGGGCGGCCTCGCCCGAGAGAGCTATCAGGCGTTGATCGGCTTGCTCATACGCAAGTCGGGCACGGTGCTGGCGGACCTGACGAGCGCCAACGCCAATGTGCTCCACGAAGTGGGCATGGCGCAGGGGATGGAGAAACCGTTGTTGCTCATCCTTGCGCGCGACGCGCAGTTGCCCCCCAGCAACCTCCTCGACCTCGCCATCGTCGCCTACGATCGTTCCAACCCGGACTGGCAGGCGAGTGCGATTCGCGACAGCGCAGCGGTGCTCTCGCTCTCCCTCCTGGGACGATCGCTGGACAGCTGAGCGGGCGCTCGCGCCCCCGATCGCGCCCTCCCTTCGCACTTGCCGGCACCCTGACGGGCGGGGAAAGCACCTCGCTTGAGCCCTTTCGTGGGTTTCTTACGTGTACTCAATGAGCCGCCTGATAGCGGTCAACCGATAAGGGCGAGTCATGGGCTCGCCGACGACCCGCACAGAACGCCAACAGGGCGCCGGAGACACGCAATGCCTACGAACCAACGACCTTCTTACCGCCCACTCCACCTTGCCGCGCACGAGGACGCGCTGCGAAGTGCGCGCACCGCGTTGCTGCTGTGCTGCGCACTCCTCGGCACCCTCATCGGCGCTGCGCCGGCGCTCGCCCAGAATCCGACCGTACCCGTTCGCTTCGTTTACACCAGCAACACCACCTTCAACATCGTCGAAGACTGCTGGTTCTGCTCGGCGCCCGACCAGATCTACTACATCGGCATCGCTTTCCGCGCGCGCTTCGGTGACCCGGCCAGCATCTTCGTGGACGTCCGCGACACTCGCGACTATCCCTTCAACGGGCCGGGTCAGGTCCAGTTGAACCCCTTTGGTGACTACGTGTTCTCGCGCAAACCAGACGACCCGACGATGCTGGTGCCCGACGTGGAGTTCGTTGCGGACGAGGAGCAACCCATGCTGTTCGGGATCATCGTCATGGTGTTGGAGCGCAACCCCAGCCTGTCGCCCAATGCCATCCTGGACGCCACACGCGAGGCGGCTGACGACACGTTCGTGCAGTTGCTGAGGGAAGAGGTCGGCTTCGCCACGCTGACCAGCGAGACGCTCACCGACATCCCGGGCATTGCGTTCAACATCGCAGAGCGGGCCGCTGAAGCCATCCGACTCGACGTGGACGACGTGATCGAGGAGCAGGTGTTCTCCGGACTCAACCCCGATCACAAGATCGGTGCGAGCTCAATCATCGGCACCGCCTTCCAGAACCCGGAGACCGCACGCCGCGTGGAGGATGAAGCGAGATCCGATTCCTTCGTAGCACTCGATATCGACGCGATTGGCCATCGCCTGTTCCAGCGCCTGCGTCGACTGAACTACAAAGCCCAGCGGTTGGTGGAGATCAACGCGAAGTACGACTTCGAGCTGAGCGGCATGGCCCTCGAGTGAGCTCAGCGCGCGGGGCGCTGCAGGGCCGGCTCGACGCTATCGCTCGGACACGGCGCGCCGCACTGCCAACACTCGGCGAACTGGCCGTCGATGTGCTCACCGCACTGGGTGCAATGCCACGCGGCCTCTTCGCCGTCCGGCTGGGCGAGGAACTCGCTCAGCAAGCCCTTCGCCCGCAGCCAGTCGGCCGGCTTGGTCACCCACAGCTGCGGCCAGCATTCGAAGGCGGGAATCTCACCGAGGGCGCCGGAGAGGAACTGGTTGCGGATGGTGCAGCCGATGCCTTCGCCCTCGAGGATGTTCTTGAGGTGGACGATGGTCATCAGGTTGTCTGCGGTGTGAAGTTTGCGCGCCACGCACCATAGTCTGCCATAAGCACGCCCCGGCGGCGCCAGCACCCGATGTTCGCTGCCGCGGTGGATGACAGACCCGACCGGTTGTGGTTCCATCAGCCAGCATCCACGCCTGCTCTCACGCCCGCAGGCGGACTGTTCAGGACGACTGCAAAGCGAAGGAGTGCAGCGCGTGGCCGAGACTGTGTCAGCGGCGAGTCCCCTCATGGACGATCGCCTGCGTCGTGGGCCTTACCCGGAGCTTTCCTGGCACGCCGTCATCGTCGGCTGGTTCCTGGGCGCCATCATCGCCGTCTCCATCGGCTACGCCTCGCTCAAGCTCGGCTTCTCCATCGAGGGCTCGGAGCTCGCGGCTATCCTCGGCTTCGGCATCCTGCGCGGCATGCTGCGACGCCGCTCGATCGTCGAGAACAACGTGGCGCAGACGGTCGCGTCGGCGGTCAACGGCGCGTCCTCGGGGATGATGTTCTCGGTGCCCGCGATCTTCATCTTGGGTTATGGAAACGAGTTCAACCCGGTGCTGCTCACCTTCGGCTGCATCGCCGGCGCCTTCCTCGGCATCGCCTTCATCATCCCCCTGCGCAAGCAGATGATCGACTTCGAACGCCTCACCTACCCCGGTGGTGTGGCGGTGGCGACGATCCTGAAATCTCCCGGCGCGGGTGTGCGCAAGGCACAGTTGCTGATCGGTGCTGCGCTCGTGAGCGGCCTGGTGCATTACTTCAGCCAGGCGAACGGCGTGAGTAACTGGGGCATGGGCGCCATGCTCGGCCTGCCCGAGTACACCAACATCACCTGGTACCTGTCACTGCTCACGGTGGGCGTGGCATTCATCGCCGGTCGCGGCGGTGTGGCCTTCATCATCGGCGGCTTCGTCGTGTACTTCCTGATCGCCCCCTTGCTCGCGGCCACGGGCATGCTGCCGACCACCGAGGCAGGCGAGATCATTCGCGACCCCGAGGCCCTGCGCGGCCTGTTGTTCCGCCCGATCGGCATCGGCATGCTGATCGGCGGCGCCATGACCGGCGTGGTGCTGGCCCTGCCCCTGATCATCAGCGCCATTCGTTCGATGCAGAGCGCGGCGAAGCTCGAAGCGGCGATCTCCCGCGACGAGATGCCGATCAAGCTCCTCTACTTCGCCATCGCGGGCGCGGCCGTCGTGCTCTGCGTGATCGCGGTGCTGTCGGTGGAGTCGGTTGGGCTGCTGCGCGGCCTTGCGATGGCGGTGCTCGGCACCCTGTGGATCTGGATGTCGGGGATCATCCTCTCCGAGGCGATCGGCCGCACCAACTGGTCGCCGCTCTCGGGCATGACCCTGATCGGCATCACCCTGCTGATTCTCGTGACCTCCGGCCTCGAGTCGTCGGTGGATCGCATCGTGGCGGCCGTGGTGGTGGGCGCTGCCACCTGCGTGGCCATGTCCCAGGCCACCGACCTGATGCTGGACTTAAAGACCGGCTACCTGGTCGGCGCCACCCCGCGCAAGCAGCAGCTTGGACAATTCTTAGGTGCCTGGCTCGGCCCACTGGTCGTGATCATGCTGGTCTTCGTGTTGCACGAAGCCTATGGCCTCGGCAGCCCGGAACTGCCGGCGCCGCAGGGGCAGGCCTTGGCGGCCACCATCGAGGGTATCCTCGGCGGCGACGTGCCGGTGGAGAAGTACATCGCCGGCGCCTTCCTGGGCGCCTTGCTCTCCGCTGTGCAGGGCGGACTCGGCGTCACCGTCGGCCTCGGCTTCTACCTCCCCTTCAACATCGTGCTCACCTACTCCCTCGGCACCCTGACGCGCATCGTGGCCGATCGCCAGATGGGCGCCGAATGGAGCGAATCGGTGGGCATACCGATCGCGGCGGGACTCATCGTGGGCGAGGCGTTGGTGGGCGTTGGCTTCGCCGTGCAAGCCGTGCTCGGCAGCTGAGCCGGGAGAACTAGCAATGATTGGACGTGGATACGTACTGCTGATCATCGGATTCCTCGCCGGCACCTACGTGGCCGCCCTCGACCCGGACAGCACGAACTGGCGCTGGTTCGTCCCGGCGGTGGTCATCGCCGCCCTCGGCGTGCAGCAGATCAAGCAGGCGCAGGCGAGCGCCGCCCGCAACTCGACGCGGCTCACGGCCGATCGCGCGGAGCTGGAGCAGGCGCTCTCGAGCATCGTGAGCAACCTGACGGAGCTGCGCAGCGCTGGCGATGCGGTGCCGCCCTTCGAGCTGCGCTTCGAAATCGATCGCCTCTTCCGCGGTGACCTCATGCGCTTCGCCGACGCGCGCGACACGCTGGCACAGCTCTACGGCCTGCAGGCCTACGCGGACATCGTGAGCGAGTTCGCGGCGGGCGAGCGCTACATCAACCGCGTGTGGTCGGCCTCCGCAGACGGCTATCTGGATGAGGTATCGACATACCTCGATAAGGCGCAGGTGCAGTTCGAGCACGCCCTACGTCGCCTGGAGGCCGTGCAGGCCCACTAGCCGCCTGTTGAAGAGCCTCAGGCGGCTAGCGCCTCTCCGCGGCCGTTCGCTCCCGGAGGTGACCGACGCAGGCGCTGAATTGCGCCGAGGACTCCCGCGCGTGCCCCGTCCATAGCTCGCGCGCGATCGGGCCGTGCTGCGGGTCCTCAAAGCGCAGGTGCAAAGCCGCGGACTGCGCCAAGGACTCGACCAAGGCCAGCACCGCATCCCCCTCGAGGGCGTAGCCACCGGAGCCCCGCCGACTGGCTGCGGCGGTCCACGGCGCGGACCACTGGGCGCTACCCACCTGGAGTAGGAGTGGCCCCGCCGCCGGGTCTTCACGCTGCGTCGGCAGCGAGAGCGCCAGCTGCGCGCGCCCTGGCGACTCCTGCCGTGGCCCAGGACGGAAGCTGATCGCCAACTCCGCGGGCGTCGAAAAGGCTGGAAAGTCCACATGCGTTCGCAGCAGGCAACGATCCCCGTAGGTGGCGAAGAGCCAAGGATCTTGCAGCTCGGCGAGCTCACCGCGCCGATAGCGTTCCAACAACGCCAACGACATGCGGCCGTAGCGCCCGTACTCGCCGCCAAGCGCCTGCGTGCCGGCACAGGTGTTGACCCAACCGTCGTCATCGACGAACACCAGAAACTCCATGCCGACCTGCAGAGAGACGCCACAGGCACCGCCGAAGCCACCGCTTTGCAGGGCTTGGAAGGGCAATGTCCCTTTGAAGCGATCGATCAACTCGAAGCGCATCAGCACGGCGTCGCGAAAGCGCTCGCCAGGAGGCAGCATCTCCCCGCCCGTGATACGTGCGCGAAACACGTTGTCCGCCCGCTCGTAGATCCCCGCCAGCGACGTCGCCGCACACGAACAGCCCCAGGCGGGCGCCGCGAGCATCCCTAGCAGAAGGAGTGCAAGCGGCGACAGCGCGCCTACCCTCGTCCTCATTCGGACACCTCCTCCAGCGCCAGGTAGGTACCTTCGGGGCTGAGGCGTACGCGAAGATCGCGGTAGCTGAAGGCACCGTCCGCGCCCGCTCGTACCCCGTAGGCAGGGTCGAGTCGGTCAACGATGTCGAAGAACTCGCGAAGCTCGGCCGGATCGAGGCTGCGCAAGGTACGCTCTACGCGTTGCTTCAGCTCGTCGCCCGGGAAAGGCTTCCGAGAGGTCACGAGATCCAACGCCTCGTTCAGGCGGTACGCCCGGCCACCCTCCTGCTCCTGGATCAGACGCAGGGAGTCACACGTGGTGAGTGTGGCTTGGGGCTCGCGCAGGAAGTAGGTGTCGCCGTACGCCAGGCGTACCGGCGCGCCGCAGTCTTCCGGCGCCATAGCGACGAGCGACAAGGTGTCGACCGCCTCGCCGCGCAGCACCCGCTCCACCGCCAAGGTGAACTCGATCGTGCCGTCGTCTCTGCGCTGCGCTGACTGGACCTTACCCTCGACGATTATCCGCGCGGTGCCCAACGCATCCAAGGCCTGCTCCCAATCGCACGCGCACGGTGCCGTGCCACCTATCACGGGGAATAACAACAGGCCGGCGGCGGCAGAGGCGGCGTGAGCCAATAGACGCGCCAAAGCGCTCACTCGTCCCACGTCACGCCCGCATCGCGAAGCGCGTCGCGCAGGGGATCGAGCAGCGAGCCCCAAGCCTGGTGGCGATGCACGTGGCGCGCACTGATCGCCTCGCGCACCTGCAACTCGCTGAAGGTGAAGGCGGCTTCGCGACGGGTCGATGTATCCAGGCACGCCGGGTCCCACGCCAGCCCGGCGTGCTCGATCGCCGCTCGCGCGTGGGGCTCGGGATCGCCTGCCAGGGCTTCGTAGCGCACCTCGTGTACCAGCGAGGGGAAAGCGCTTTTCCAACCTTCCATGAGCCGCTCACTCTCGGCGTAGAAATGCGCCAGATCCGCTAGCTGGCAGGCGTAGCGGTGGCCGTCCGGGAAGCGACGGGAGTAGATCGACAGGCACACGTCGAGCGGGTGGCGACGCATCCAGATCACGCGGGCCCGAGCCCCGAACATGCCGGCGATGAGGCCCACGTGTTGCATGTTGTGGGGCATCTTGTCCGTGAGCGCTGTTGGCGCCCGCGAGAGCGTCCCAGGCACGCTGCGCGCCTTGTAGTCCGCGGCCAACACAGCCCATTGGGCGGCACTCATCGCTTGCGGTGCGGGCAGCGTGCCGCGCGCGAGGGCGTGCTCGTACCCGGCGGCGATGAAGGCCATGGCCTCGTTTTCCCCGCCCATGTGCACGCCCGGCAGACCGCCGAGGATACGCTCCATCAAGGTGGTGCCGCTGCGTGGCATCCCCAGGATGAAGACCATGGTGGGCGGCGTTGGCGTCGGCTGAGGAGCGCCGCCGAGGACACCTCCGTAATGCGCTAGGCGCTGGCCGTTGATCCGAGACTCCTGGGCGCTGTCGTAGGCGGCCCCTCGCGCGAGGAGCTCCGCGTGCTGGACGCGGTTGGCGGCCGAGAGTCCCTGCCAGGCCCTGTCCATCGCGCCCGCCCGCTCCTCCAACCGGGCGTAAGCGAAGCGAAGCAAGATCTCGTGGCCGGGACGAAACGCCTGCTGCGCTTCGAGGAGGGTCGCCAGCGTTTGCGCCGCGCCTGCTACCTCAGGCGCGGGCAACAGATCCGCTAACAGCTGCCAGGCACGGCCGTCGTCCGGGCGCACGCTCAGCACCCGCCTCAAGGCGCTCGAGGCCTCGGCAAGCGCATCCTCCAGCCGCGAGACTCGCGCTTCCAACAGGTCGCACTCGATACCCGCCGCGCCTTGGGCCTTCGCCGTCTCGAGAGCCTCGCGGGCGGGCTTGGGGCGGCGAGCCGACAGCAGTAGATCCGCATGAGCGAGGTAGTCCTCGGGGCGGGCGGGGCGGAGCAGGCTGAGATAGCGCTCGTGCGCACTCACCGCGTCGTCGTAGTCGCGTAGCGCAGCGGCCGCCTGGCTGCGCCACCGCCAGCGCTCCGGGTCCTGCGGCTGTGCCTGGGTCATGCGTTTCGCCAGGGCGCGGCCGCCGGCCCAATCGCCGGCACCGGCTAAGGCCTGCGCGCGCAAGCCGTCCAAGGTGCTGTCCGCCGCTGCCATGGCGAGCACGGTCGACGTCTCCTGGAACGCCTTCAAGCGCAGCAGCCGCTCGGCGGCGGGGCGCAGCACGGCGGCGTCGCCGGCTGCGGCCTGCGCGGCGTTCACGAACCCGCCGACAGCCTCTTCGCGTCGCGCGAGGCGCTCCAGCACGAGCGCGCGGTTGAAGTGGTACTCGGGCACGTGGGCATCGATGGCGAGCGCCGCATCGAGGGCAATCAACGCCTCGCTTAGCTGGCCTTGCTGAAGGCGTACGGTGCCCAGGCCATAGTGGGCGTCGGCGCGCTGCGCAGCGCTGGCAGAGGTCGCTGCCGTGACCGCTCCGTAGAGTTGGCAAGCGATGTCCAGCCGCCCTGAGCGATGCGCGGCCTGGGCGTCGATGAGCCCCTGGGCGACATCGCCCTCAGTCGTCACGGCAGCACACCAGAACGCCGTACGCGATCATCTTCACGACGACGCAGGCCCGCCGGGGCGAGCCGCGTACAGCCCCGTGAACTCGTAGGCGATGTGCGCGGCCGCCAGGGCCGTCATCTGCGCTTGGTCGTACGCGGGCGCCACCTCAACCACATCGCCACCCACCACATCGAGTCCCATCAGGGCGCGCAGGATCGCCAACGCCTGGGCGCTGCTGAGGCCGCCGCTCACGGGTGTGCCCGTGCCGGGCGCAAAGGCCGGGTCGAGACAGTCGATGTCGAAGCTCAGGTACACCCTGTGGCCCTGCAGGATCTCGCGCGCTCGCGCAGCGGTGGCAGCCACGCCCTCGCGGTGCACGTAGGGGGCATCGAGAATCGTAAAGCCCATGGTGTCCGGGTTGTGGGTACGGATGCCGATCTGCACGGATCGGGCCGGATCGACCAGACCCTCGTTGACGGCGTGACGGAACATGGTGCCGTGATCGTGCACACGACCAGGCTCGTCCTCCCAGGTGTCGCTGTGGGCATCGAAGTGCAGCAGGGACAGGGTGCCGTGCTTGGCGTGCATCGCCTTCAGGATCGGATAGGTGACGTAGTGATCACCGCCGAGGGCGAGGGTGGCGACGCCGGCATCGAGGATGCTGGCGAACTGCTCCGTGATGCGCGCCTGTATCTGCGCCGGGCGCCCGAAGTCGAAGAGCACGTCGCCGTAGTCGACCATCGCCAGGGCCGTGCGCGGATCGAAGGCCATGCCGTACGGGCGCTCCCAGGCCATCACCGCCGAGGCGGCGCGCACGGCCGCCGGTCCACCGCGGGCGCCGGGGCGATTGGTGGTGGCAAGATCGAAGGGCACGCCCACCACGGCGAGCTCAGCGCCCGTGAGATCCCGCGTGTACTTGCGGCGCAGGAAGCTCTGGATGCCAGAGTAGGTGGGCTCGACGCGTTCGCCGCGCAGCGGGCCATCGCTGATGGCGTGATCGATGTGGTGCTTGGTCATCGCCGCCTCAGTGGGTGGCCAACAAGGGCACGTAGGGTAAGAGCTGACGCAGCTCGTCGTCGTGCCCCGTCATCTCGTAGCGAATGAGGGATATAGGTATGCGACCTGCCGCCAGAAACTCATCGTGAAAGGCCCTCAGCTCGAAGTCATCGCCGAGCTGGCGGGCGCGGTCGGCGAGCAGGGCCTCCATCTGCACCATGCCGATGAGGTAGCCCATGCCGTAGCCCGGGGGGCGGCGCAGGTAGATCTCCGCGTCCACCCGCGCCACGTTCTCGTCGAGAAAAGGCACGCGCTCGACCATGTAGCGGGTGGCCTCTTCCACGCTCATGCGATGCTGTTGCATCTCGATGTCGGCGCGCACGCGCACCGCTCGCTTGATGCCGAAGATGTGGAAGAGTTCGCGGGTGCGCGGCAGCTCGTCCAGCAGGCCCGCGTTCAGGAACATCTCCTCCAGGTACACGGCCCACCCTTCCACGCGCGCGCCCTCCCAGTAGGGCGAGCGGATCGGGTCCTGCTGATTGGCGGCGTACAGCCAGTCGAAGCGGTGGCCGGGGATCACGGCGTGCACATGATCCGGGCGGGGATCGCGATACTGAATCTCCTCCCAGAAGTTGCGGCCCTGGGCGCGCACCATCCAGGGCACGTTGGTGGCCAACTCCCCCACGTAGGGCGGCACCGTGATGATGTCGCGCTCGACGATGAACGCGCGGATCTGCTCATCGGCCGCCCGAATGCGGGCCTCGTACTCTTCAGCGCTCTGGGCGGGTTGCAGCACCGGCAGGTGGCGATTGCGATGACGCTCCAGGGTGAGGTAGGCGACCAGGCGCTCGTACTCACGCTCGCCCAGGGTCAGCAAGGCATCGGTGTTGAGGGGGATCAGTTTTACCTGGCGCACGTACCAGTCGAACTGCGCTCGCCCGACCCCCGCCGTGCCCTGCCATTCGGCCCTGTGCTCATCGAGCCAGGCATGGAACTGGACGACGGCATCGCGCGCCTTCCTGGCCTGGGGCACCAGCTCCGCCTGGTCTTCCGCGACCCGGGCCAGCAAATCCTCGTACCACCCGATCACCCCGGCCGGTGGTTCGGCCCGATAGGCCTGGCCGTGACCCACCCCATCGTGATGGGTGAGGTTGTACAGGGCCAGGGTGACGTAGTCCGCGGCGGGATCATCTAGCTGCGCGCGTGCACTGGCGAGCAGCGCGGGGACGCGCTCGAGTCCATCGCGCAAACGCTGCAGGTCTTCTCCGCTCGCCGGGAATTGTACGAAGGGGAGTCGTTGGATCCGATCGACGTAGTGGCCTGGGTCACGCGCCCAGGGGCGGGACACGCGCAGGCGAAACTCGAGCCCATCCAGCAGGCTGCGCACGAGCAGCCAATCGACCCGTTGGCTGCGATCCCAGGACACCTCCGCGAGCGCTCCGTGGCGCTGGCGCAGGCCGCGCAGGGTGCTCAGGGTGGCGGCGATCGTGCCGGCAGACCAATCGGCCACGCCGCCCTCGTCCCGCACGGGCTCCATGAGGGCGCGGGTGCTGGAATGCACCTCGAGGAGTTCAGCGTAGGCTCGCTCAACGGTCAACGCCGGCGAGGGTTGCGCGCTCACCCACGAGGAAAACATCCCCATCGACAGAGCGCACCACGCCAGCACTGCGACGCCCCGGCGCGGGGAATGGGGCATCAATAGTCTCGCTGGCGATCCGAGGACTTGTTGTTCTTCTTGCCGAAACTACCGCCGAAGATATTAATTAGGCCGACGGGAGCACTGTCGTTTACGCCATACTCGATGCGACGCTCGTTGGCCGGATCGTAGGTGGGCAGGATGCGCAGGCTAGTGCCGAGCAGCGCATCGAAGCCCTCGAGGGCGACCTTGTTCGACATGCGTTCGCGTTCGAGCAGCATCGCCTGCATCTCACGGCGCTGAGAGCGCCAGATGTCCGTGCGCACGCTGTCCGGCAGTCCCAGAGGATCGCGGCGCCCGTACACGACCACCTCGTCTTCCACCGCGGAGGCGAAGGGCACCTGCGGACGCGCCGGGGGCGCAGGAGCGGCGATTTCGCTGCTCGAGGGCAGGGACAGGTCAGCGGCGGGCGCATCGTCTGACTCCGCCAGCTGCGCCGACAAAGGTCCGGCGGCGAGGCCGAGCCCCAAGGTGCTGATGAGTAGCGCGGCACGCGATTTAGCATTCATGGCTTTCACCCTCCGAATGGTGATGGGCCGACCCCAGTTGAGCGGCACCCAACGCTAGGGTCCGGGCAACACTCAGGGCCTATATCCCGACGATAACGCGGATCGAGGCACAGGCGAAACCGCGGCGCCTACACCCCTGGGCCGCTCAGAACAGCCGACCTACGATGCTTAACAAGTCGACGACATCGCCGATGCTCACATCGATATCACGCGGTGGCGACCCCAGACCGCCATCGGGCATGTGCGGCAGCGAACTGCGGCCCGGGCCGGCATCCCCGGGCCCCACCCCGGCCAGTGGGTTTGGCTTGGGCAGCACGTTCAGCTCGGCGCCGGCTCCGGCCAGCTGCATCAGGATGGCCAGTTCTCGATCGTCGAACCACACGCCGTGAGCGGTGCACACATCTACGATGATGCCCGATCGGTGGGCGGGGTTACGGCGCGTCATGATGGTGGCGCACTCGGGGCAACGCAGGTACACCACCTTTCGCTGATCCGGCAGGGGCCCGGCACTTGGCAGCTTGAGCATGCGTTCGCGCAGGGGCGACTGGCGCGTACGATCGTTCAACAGCGCGCCTAGCACCTCGTGATCGAGGAAGACGCCGCCGCAGTCGGTGCACTGGTCCACCAAGGTGTCGGCCAGCAAGCGCGCCTCCAGCGGCTTTTCCTCGCAGCGCGGACACTCCAGGGGCTTCTCGCGTTCGTCCTCCATCACCCTCGCCGGGGCCTGCAGGTCGCCACCGCACTGGGAGCAGTGCTTGTAATGGGCAGGATTGAGCGTGAGGCAGGCGGGGCAGCTGACCGTCGACATCGCTGCGTCGCAATATCCGCAGCGACGAGCCGTGGAAGGGTTCTGCGCTCCGCAGCCACCACAGCGCACGCCGTGCGAGGACTGCGCGTCCCGGGCCGGCACCTCGAAGGTGCAGCCGCAGCGGCATCGGGCACGCGTACCCGGAGCACGATTGCTGACGTCGTACCGCAGTTTGCAGGCGGGACACTGAATTATCATGACGAGCTGGGCGAGGAGTGCTGAAGCGTTCGGTGGGGACACCGGAATTTACCACGGCGTCCCCGGCGAGCCGCCAGCACACGGTTCACGCCCGGACGAACTCGCCGGCCTAGCAAAGGAGAGCAGCGCTTGCTGAAACGCCCCAACTGGCTCGAGGGTCGCCTGTTGACGCTCGAACACACCTCGACGCTACTGGCGGACAACCCCCTGGGCGACCCGACCACGCGCAAGGTGCACGTCTGGCTCCCGCCGCAGTACGACCGCGACGCGGGCCGCGCCCGACCTCGCCCCCTGCCGGTGCTCTACGACCTCGCCGCCTACACCTCGGCCGGCCCCGCCCACGTGAGCTGGCGTGGCTTTGAGGAGACCATCCCCGAGCGGGTGGCGCGCCTGCTCCATGAGAAGAAGATCGGCCCGTGCATCCTGGTGTTCCCCGATTGCTTCACGGGCCTCGGCGGCAACCAATACGTCAACTCGAGCGCGATCGGCCCCTACGCCGACTACCTGACCCGGGAGATCGTACCCTTCATCGATGAAGAGCTGCGTACGCTCGCCGACCGCGACCACCGCGGTTGCTTCGGCAAATCCTCGGGGGGCTACGGCGCACTGGTGCAAGGCATGAAGTACTGGCGCACCTGGGGCGCGGTAGCCAGCCACGCCGGGGATGCCTACTTCGACTTCGTGTACCGCAGCGGTTGGCCGGAGACCCTCACGCTGCTGGCGCGCTACCGCGAGCAATCATCGCCGGCGGAGAAAGCGAAGGCATCGGCGCGCGGCAAGAAGAAGCCACTGGCCGGCAAGAACGCGCGAGACAAGGCGCTCGCGGAAGGCTTCGATGATGGTCGCGTCGCACGCTTCCTCGAATACGCCTGGCAGCAACCGCGTCTGACCGGCCATGAGATCCATACGCTCATGAATCTCTGCATGGCCGCGACCTACGATCCGGACCCCACCGCCCCGAACGGCTTCCGCCTGCCCTTCCACCTGGACACGGGCGAGCTGCTCAAGGCGCGCTGGCGCCAATGGCTCACGCACGATCCGGTGAACATGGTGAGCCGCTACCGCAAGGGCCTGCAAAACCTGCACGGGCTGTGGATCGACTGCGGCTGGCGCGACCAGTACCACATCCACTTCGGCGCCCGCCAACTCTCGGCAAAGCTGCACGACGCGGCCATTGAGCACGTGTACGAGGAGTTCGACGGCACCCACTCGGGGATCGACTACCGCCTGGACCGCAGCCTCCCCTACCTCTACAAGGCGCTAGCCCCCTAGTGGACAGCGCCTAGAATTCCCGTTAGCGACTGTTGCGCAGGGGAGCCAGAGGCTTTTGCGTCAGCACCACCTCGGCGGCGGTGAGCAGCAGGCGCGGGTCCACACGGTAGCGGAAGTTCGGATTGACGTAGCTGAAGCGGATCACGCCTTCGGCGTCGATCAGGAACACGGCCGGCACGGGCAAGGTGTGGTGGTCGTAACCGGAAGCGGCCTCGAGGTCGATGCCGTAGCCCTTGTACTTCTCCACGTCCTCATCCGCCATGCGGAAGGCCACACCGAAGGCTTCAGCGACTTCCATGCTGGCGTCCGACAGGAGGGCGTAGCCGGGGGCTGGCGCATCGTCCTCGCCCTCGATCGCCATCTCAGCCACGGCCGCGGCCAGGGTCTTCACGCTGTCGGCGCTGGCGAAGAGCAGGTCGTAGCCGAGGGCCTGGAGGTCGTCTTCGATGGCGCGCATCCCCATCAGCTGGGCGTTGCAGTAGGGGCACCAGCCGCCGCGGTAGAAGGCCAGGAGCACGGGCCGCTCGAGCTGCTCGGGGTTGAACTCGTAGGCCTCACCTTCCGAGGTGCGCAGGGTGAAGGCCGGTGCCTGGCTACCCACCAGCACGGGCGACACCCCTTCCGCCGACTCGGCCACGACGGCGTGGGCGGGAACGCTGAGAGCCAGAACGAGCGCGGCGAGCAGTGGCCGGACGAGGGAGGCGATGGTCATCGATGGAACTCCGAGTTGGTGAAAGCATGAGCCGCGAGCGCGTCGCCGCTCGGCTGGCGCAGAGGCGGTCGACCTGAGCACGTTGCGTGAACCAGCAATCGGTTACGCGCCCTTCTAGGGCATAGAATCGGCGCTGCGCGCCATCGCGGTGCATCTTCCGCACCGAAAGCGTGCAAGCCTTTGAACGCACAGCGTCCCGCCGCGTGCTTGCGCCCAGCGGCCCGTGGCATGGAAACTGCACACTGAAAGCCGGCGGCCTCGGCACCGGCCGACGCTGACGGAGCACAGTCCGGAGGATCCATGAAGCTCATCACTGCCATCATCAAGCCCTTCAAGCTCGACGACGTACGCAACGCCCTGTCCGATGTCGGCATCCAGGGGATGACCGTGACCGAGGTGAAGGGCTTCGGCCGGCAAAAGGGTCACGCCGAGCTCTACCGCGGCGCCGAGTACGTGGTCGACTTTCTGCCCAAGGTGAAGCTGGAGATCGCCGTGGATGACGGCCTCGTCGAACAAGCCCTGGAGGTGATTCAGGGCGCGGCCAAGACGGGCAAGATCGGCGACGGTAAGATCTTCGTCTCAACGCTCGAGCAGGTCATCCTCATCCGCACCGGCGAGACCGGCGCCACCGCCCTCTAGCCCTACTCAGGCGGCGAGTGCGGGAGAGTGAACGACACCTTGCACCCCTTGCGGTAGGCGGGATCGACCCAGATCATCCCTCCGTGGTAGTCCACGATCTTCTTGCAGACCGCCAGCCCCAACCCCTTGCTGCCGATCGCAGCTTCGGAGTGGGCCAGTTGGGCGAATACGCCGAACACGTAGTCGCCCTGCCCATCGGGAATTCCCACGCCGTTATCACAGACGTCGATACGCCAGTCCACCTGGCGCTCCGTGGCGTTAACGGTCACCTCAGGGGCAGTGTAGGAACGGAACTTCAGCGAATTGGCCACCAGGTTCTGCAGCAGCTGCACCATGTGCACCGGGTTGGCCACGACGGTCGGTAACGGCGTCTCCGCCATCACCACGGCGTCCGTCGCTCGGATCTCGGCACCGAGGTTGGCAAGTACGTCTTCGAACACACGCCCCAGATCGCACGGCACCTGCGTGTCCATATCGCCACCCAAGGCGGCGTAATCGATCAGGGAGCTCACCATGCCCCGGCCACGCGCGGCGATGTCCTGCATCATCTGCACGAGCTTCTGAGCCTCGGTGGGCTCCGGCTTTGCGAAGTCCTCAAGGTAGGCCAGGGCCAGCTGTTCGATCGTACGCAACGGCTCTTGGAGGTCGTGGGAGACGGTGTATGCGAATTCTTCGAATTCCTGCGCCTTGCGGAACACACCACGCTCGCGTTCCCGTCGAGAGGTCACGTCCCGCAACACTACCAACCAAGCCGGCGTGTTGCCCCAGCTGATCCTGCTAGCGTTCAGTTCAGCAAGCCGTATGGACGTGCCGCTGACGAGTTCGATCTCCGCCAAGCCCGAGGCCGCCACGGGCACACCGAACAGGCGACCGACCATCCCCTCGTCACGAGCGTGACCGAACAGCCGATGAGCAGCGGTGTTAGCAAAGCAAACGACACCGGCCGGGTCGATGACCACCAACCCATCCGCCATTGCCGCCAAGAGCTCATGCCCTTGCGCCTTGCCTAATACCCCACTGCCATCGGGATCCATTAGGGCTTAAGGATCTCGGAACAGATCGGCGACACGCTCTTGCTCGCTCGCTGCCACGTGGGTGGGATTGCCCGCCATGATGCCGGTGACCGTGCGGAAGGTCTTGCCGATCTGCATCCCTGTCTGGTCGATCGCGAACTCTCGGATGTCCCTGTCGTGCCGCGAACCACGCATCTTGAGCACCGCGATACCGCGGGTAATTTCCCCGAAGAGCTCCACGTAACGCAGCAGAATGATCGAGTCGGTGATGGTCGAGATGTGCGCTTCGGTGATCGACGTACCTCCCATCAGGGAGGGAGTCACCGACGTGAACAGCCCGACGACTTGTTCGCGTTTGATGGCAGCGGTCAGTCCCAACACGAATTCGCGGAAACTCTTCGGGGAAGCTCCGCGCTCCAGCGCCGACAAGCTGTCCACCGCAATACGCGTCGGCTTGAACTCCTCGATCAGGGAGCGCATCCGCACCAGATGTTCCTCGAGCCCCATCACCTCCGGATAGTCACACACCACCTTGAGGCGCCCTTGACGCTCCATGGTGACAAAGTCGAAGCCCCAACCGTCAGCGTTGCGGATCAGCTGATCTCGACTCTCCTCGTAGGCGAAGAGCAGGCAACGATCATCGGCGCCACCGCCCGCCAGGAACTGGGAGGCCATGAGGGTCTTGCCTGTTCCCGTGGCGCCCGACACGAGCACAATGGAGTCGCGGAAGAAGCCGCCACCACACATCTCGTTGAGCTCGCCGTTGCCGGAGGTGGTACGTACATTGGACGTCTTCTGATTGAGCATCTCCGCCGAGAGGGGCACGCCCACGATGCCCTCATCGGCGATCACCGAGAACGGATACTCACCCTTCTGGTGATCGGTACCGCGGAACTTCAGGATCTCCATCGTGCGACGGCGCTTCTCGTTCTCCAGCACGTTGCGCAACACGACGACGTTATCCGCCACGAACTCCTCGACCCCATGGCGGGCGATCTCGCCGTACTCATCGGTTCGCTCGGCGGTCATGACTGCCGTCACTCCGATGCTGCGCAAGGAGGCAGCAATCCTCAACAGCTCCGAGCGCACGATGATGTGATTGTCGAACTTGGTGAACACGGCGCCCAGGGAGTCCAGCGATACGCGCCTGGCGCCGACACGCTGTACGGCGTTCTCCAGGCGCGCCATCAGCGCCCCGAAATCGAACTCACCGGTTATCACCGACTCCTCTTCGACCACCGGCGAGGCATCGACGATGGCGAGCTTGCCTTCGGCCTCCCAAGACGCGAGATCCCAGCCGAAGCTGAGCATGTTCTTTTTGATGTCCGCTGGCGTCTCCTCGAAGGTCACGAAGACACCTGCCTCTTCGTAGTCCAGCAACCCGCGCGCCAGGAACTGGACGGCGAATACTGTCTTTGAACTGCCTGCCGTGCCCGACACCAACGTGGTGCGACCAACGGGCAAACCGCCGTTGGAAATCGAGTCGAAGCCGTCGATGCCGGTCTTCAGCTTGGTCACCGCGCCAGCGTTTGCATTACTCACCCGCATTACCTCCCTCTGCTTCCTGCCGCGGCTCGACGCCGATAGCCCTAAGCACCGCTGCGTGATCGGATAGATCACCGATGACTCTGCGAATCGGGCCCGGCGATTCTTTAATGAGCGTGGGCGTGGCCATCACCCTCGAGGCTTCCGCGAGCTCGGGCGTCTCCAGCACGTCCACCACTGTCAGTTGGTACGGCTGACGCAGAGTTTCGCCGAACAGCTGCCGAACGTTGCGGGCCGCCGTTTCGCCGCGATGGCTGCGCCCCGTAATGAAGAGCCTTAGGTGAAACTCGTTCATCGACCTGCCGCCCTCTCGTCGTTGATCCCGCTCGCTCCCACGGACTGCCTGCGGTAGTACGAGCACAAGTTGCCGATCAGTTCCAGCAGCAGGTAACGCGACTCCTCCACCCGCGCACGCATTTTCTCCGGCGCGCCGCCGCTGCCCTGCATGCGTAATGCCTCGGTGTGTATTTCCACCACATCGCGTGGCTTGGCCAGCAGGCGCCCCATCGTGTCTGCCATGCTCCGCAGGCGGTCGCTCAAGCGATGATCCACATGGAACGCGCGCTGCTCGATCGCATCACCCACCACCTCAGCGTACGCCGTGACCAGTTGCTCGAACGCGCTCGGTACAGCCAGGCGCAAGGCCCGCTGCCCGTAGAGCTGCGAGCTGACCGGACTGCTCCCGTCGGAGCCGACCTCCTCGGTGAACGCGATCTCTCGCTCGTAGCGGGCGCGCTCGAGATCACGCTTCAGGCTGAAGCGTTCCACCGAGTAGCGGATGGAGCGCTGCAAGATCTCTGCTGTGAGGTCGCCCTTGTCCAGGTAGTCCTCCACGCCCATGTGCAGGGCACGGCGCGCCACGTCCTGGTCAGCGTTGCCTGTGAGGATGATCGTGGGGTAGATCCTGATTCGATCGCCGAAGCGTGACACGGTCTCGATACCCTGGCTCCCCGGAAGGCCCAAGTCGAGCAGCACCACGCCCACCGGCGGTTCCGCATCCATTCGATCGAAAGCAGCTTCCATCGTGGCGCAGGACACCAACGAGTACGAGTAGCCATCCGAGCCGTCGCGCAGCAAGCGCGACAGCAACATGTGCTGGACATCCTCATCGTCGATCGCGAGCACGGCGAGTGTGGGCAAGAGCGTCTCCGGGGCGGGGCTCCGCGCGCCGCGTCAATGAAATCTCAAGGACGCATTGTGGACAAATCCTGACCCACCTGCCGGCGCACGCGGCAACAATTTCGATTGACCAAAATTGTGCCGCAGCTTGCTGGCGGCGATGCTAATCGAATCGTTCGTTCAGCGTGCTTCGTAGAGCCGAAGGATCTCAGCCACGTCGGTGTCGTCGAGGGGCTTGACGACGTAGCCGGCGACGATGGGCAGACTCTCGGCCCGGGCTCGGTCGCTGGGGTTCGAAGAGGAGGTGAACATCATCACCACGAGCGTGGACGGAAGGGTCCCGTCTTCGACCCGTGCCTGCAGAGCGCTGACCGTTTCGAAGCCGTTCAGGCCAGGCATGTTGATGTCCATGAGTACGAGCGGATTCTCCGGCTCGCCGGCCAGCAACCCCTGGTCGACTTGATCGATGAACTGTTGGCCCGAGCGGGCTTCCAGCACCTTGCCGAACTCGTCGCGACGCCCGAGCTTGCGTTTGACGACGTAGCGATCCACCTCATCGTCGTCGACGACAACGGTCGTGATCTTCAATCACCCACTCCTTCCAATGGCAGCCTCACCCGAACCTCCGTGATGCCCTCCTCGACCACCCGGGCCCTCACCACACCCCCCATCCGTTGCACGTAGCGGCGCACCAGGGCGAGGCCGAGTCCATCGCCGGCGCGAGGATGCAAGCGGGAGAAGGGCTGAAACATCTGCTCGGCCTGCTCCCCGTCGATCCCCACGCCATTGTCGTTCACGGTGATCACGATGGATTCACGCACCTGCCAGCTGCACACCCTGACCCACGAGGGGCGATCGTGGGCGCGAAAGCGTACCGCATTTGCGAGCAACTGGTGGAGCACGACCATCAGCGCCTCGCGGTCGCAGAAGAAGGGCGCGTGGTGGCCGATGTCCAACACCAGACTGGACGGGCTCAAGGCGTTCGAGGGCAGGGCCCGCCAGAGGTGCTGGACCACTGCCTCGAGATCGATCGCCGCGCGCCCCAGTGGCTCATCGCCCGCTGTGGCCAGACGCAGCACCGCTTCCACCTTGTTGGCGCTACGTTCGGCGATCTCGGCGATACGCCGGAGGTTGTGACGCAGAGACGGCTCGTCCTGCGCGTTCAGATCCTCCAGACAGACATCCGCCATACCCTGGATCGAGGCGAAGGGCGCCTTTAGATCGTGGCTCGCGGAGTAGGAGAACTGGGTGAGTTCATCGTTCAGGCGACGCAACTCCCGAGCCTGCGCCTCAGCCGCTTCGCGCGCGGCCTGTTCTCGTTCGATGGCCAGCCGCTCAGCCAGGTCGACCACGGTGGCCAGCACCATGCGCTCACCCTCCCAGGTGATCGGCGTGAGCGCCACCTCGAGACGGAACTCGCTGCCATCGCGTCGACGACCATGGAGTTGCTTGCCCTCGCCCATGGCGCGGGATCTCTCTTCGTGCAAGAAGCCTTCGCGGTAGCGATGGTGGCGATCAGCGACGTCCGCCGGTACGAGATCTTCGATGGGGGCGCCGATCATCTGCGAGCGTTCGTAGTCGAAGAGCAGCAGCGCCTGGCGGTTGGCGTACACGATCTCCCCGTCCGGGCGCACCATCAGCGTGGCCGTCGCGGCCGCCTCCAGGGCGGTTTGCGCCAGGGACTCGTTAGCCTTGCGCGCACTGATGTCGATCGCCGTGACCAAGGCCCAACGCTCCCCCTCCCACTCCACCGGGTTCAGGGCGAGTTCCAGCGGAATCGTGGCCCCCGAGCGCGTACGACCGCGTAGCTCACGCCCCTGCCCCATGGCACGTCTGACGGGCACCCGATGGTAGGCGGCCCGCAGGGCGGGATGATGTTCTCGATCATCGGGAGGTAGCAGACGTTCGACCGGTTGCCCGACGAGTTCGCCCTGCCCGTACTCGAAGGTCGCATCCAAGTGCTCGTTGGTCATCCGGATGATGCCGTCGGGAGAGACCAGCACCAAAGGCACGGGGGCGAGCGCAAACAGATCCGCGTAGCGCTCCGCTAGGGTGGCGGGCTTGCCCATCCGAGTTCCTTGCTGCGAAGGCAGCGAACGACGCGTGAGGATTCAGCCCACAAGTGTCAACGCTTTGGGTGCGGAACGCATCTCCCGCCTGTCAGATATTTGTTTTCAATCGTTCACCCACGGTTCATTGATGATGCAAGGAGATTACTCAACGTGCGGTCGATCAAACCAGACCAAGCACCTCCGGCAAGGCATCCAGCGAACCCACCTCGGCATGAGCGCCGCGCGGTAAGCGCTCGGTCGGCGCACCCAGACGGTTACACCACACAACGAATAGCCCGAACTGCGCAGCCCCCGCCACATCCCAGCTGTTCGATGACTGAAAACTGACCTCATCCGCCTCGACGGAGAACCGCTCCAAGGCCAGGCGGTAGACCCGCGGATCAGGCTTGAACACCTGCACCTCATCCACGCTGATAACGGCATCCAGCAGATCGACGATCTGCGCCCCCTGCACCGCCTGATCGAGCATGTCGCGCGACCCATTCGAGAGCACGGCCGTGTGCACGCCGGCCGCGCGCAGGGTGCGCAGCACGCCGGGCACCTCGGGGTAGGTCGCAAGGGTCGCGAAGGACGACAACAGGGCCGGTGCGATGTCATCGCGACGCCCGCTTAGCCCAACGCTATCGAGCGCGTAGTCCAGCGCTTCCTCCACCACCTGCGCGAAGGGCACCCAAGCACCCATCAAACTTCGTAGCCAACTGTACTCGAGCTGCTTGGCTCGCCAGACAGACGCCACCTGATTCGCATGTTCACCGAGCAGCGGCAGGTGCTCGCGAGTAGCACTCGCAAGATCGAAGAGCGTGCCGTAGGCATCGAAGACACAGACACGGGTTTCTTCCGGCTTTCTCACGCCACCCTCCGTTCAGCTATGCGGCACTGCGCCACAAGCACGGAACGCTTGCGGCCGCGACGCCGTTGGTGTTGAGTTCGCGGATGTTTCTTCAACGGTGATGACCACGGGCGGTCATCGCCATCGCCCAGGCTTAAGAGGAGCCAGCGCCATGCACGGACTGATGATGCGCACGCCGCTCACGATCACCTCCATCATGCGGCACGCGCAGATCAACCATCCGCACGCCACCATCGCGGACATCACGATGGACAACCCGACCCATCACTACACCTACCGCGAGGCCTTCGAACGCACGGCGCAACTCGCGCACGCCCTCCAGGGCTGCGGCCTGAACGCAACGGACCGCGTGGCCACCCTGGCCTGGAACGACCACCGCCACTTCGAACTTTACTACGGCGTTTCCTGCAGCGGTTACGTGCTGCACATGATGAACCCGCGCCTGTTCCCCGAGCAGGTGGTCTACGTCATCAACCACGCCGAAGACCGCATCCTGTTCATCGATCCGATGTTCCTGCCGTTGCTGGAGAAGCTCGCCGACAAGCTGCCCACGGTGGAGCGCTACGTCGTGCTCACCGACGACGCCCACATGCCGCAGACCCCACTGCCGGGCGCCCAGAGCTACGAGTCCTTCATGGCCGGCCACCCGACCTCGTTCGACTGGCCCGAGCTCGACGAGGATACGGCGAGCTCCATGTGCTACACCTCGGGCACCACCGGTAACCCGAAGGGCGTGCTCTACAGCCATCGCTCCACCGTCCTGCACGCCATGGGCTGCTGCATGACCGACGCGATGGGCGTGAGCAGCAAGGACCGCCTGCTGCCGGTGGTGCCGATGTTTCATGTGAACGCCTGGGGCGTGCCCTACGCGGCGCCCATGGCGGGCGCGGACCTGGTCCTGCCGGGGCCGAAGATGGGCGACGGGCAAGCACTGTTCGAACTGATCGAAGGGCATCAGGTGACTTGCGCCCTCGGCGTGCCCACCGTGTGGCTCTCCCTGCTGGAGTACGCGCGCAAGGCCGGCGGCAAGCTGGCCAGCCTCGACCGTACGGTGGTGGGCGGCTCCGCCTGCCCGAAGGCGATCATGGACGAGTTCCGCGACGTGCACGACGTGCGCGTGGGCCACGCGTGGGGCATGACCGAGACCAGCCCCATGGGCACGATCAACACGGAGAGCCGTCGCGTGGCGGATCTGCCCGAGGAGACCCGCCAGGCGCTCGCCCTCAAGCAGGGTCGCGGCACCTTCGGGATCGAGATGCGCATCGTGGACGATGAGGGCAAGGAACTGCCCTGGGACGGCGAAGCCTTCGGCCCCCTCCAGGTGCGCGGCCCCTGGGTGTGCTCGGCCTACTACCGCCAGAGCGAGGAGCAGCAGTCGCACACGGCAGACGGCTGGTTCGACACGGGGGATGTGGCCACCGTCGACGACTACGGCTACATGCAGATCACCGACCGCACCAAGGACGTGATCAAATCAGGCGGCGAGTGGATCAGCTCCATCGAGCTCGAGAACCTCGCGGTGGGCTTCGAGGGCGTCGCGGAAGCGGCGGTGATCGGCGTCGCCCACCCCAAGTGGTTCGAGCGCCCGCTGCTCATCGTACGGCCCGAGGCAGGCGCCGAGATCGACGCGAAGGCCCTGCTCGCGAGCTACAAGGGCCAGGTGGCCAGCTGGTGGATTCCCGATGCCGTGGCCTTCGTGCAGGACATCCCCCACACGAGCACGGGCAAGATCTCCAAACGTCAGCTGCGCGAGCAGTTCGCCGACTATCAGCTCCCCGCCGACGGCGGCTGAGCAAAAGTGCCGGTCAGTCGGTTGACGCAGCGCACCTAAGGTCTCGATACTTCCCGCCCCCAACTCCCCCTTTTGGTCCGCTGCAAGAGCCATCGGCGGGCGATGCGCTCCGTGCGCGGACGCCCCCCCAGGCGAGGAACGACACGATGAGCAAAGACTATCTGGCCTGGCGCCCGCACCCCTGGCACGGCATCGAACCCGGAGATCAGTGCCCCGAGGTGGTCACGGCCTACGTCGAGATGACGCCTTACGACCTGGTGAAGTACGAGATCGACAAGAAGTACGGCTACATCCGCGTCGATCGTCCCCAGCGCAGCGCGTCCATCCCGCCGGCGCTCTACGGCTTCATCCCGCGCACCCTCTGCTCGCATCAGGTGTCGAAGGTCACGGGCCTCAACCTACCCGGCGACAACGACCCGCTGGACATCTGCATCATCTCCGAGCGCCCGATCGAGCGCGCCAACATCATCCTCGACGTGAGGGTGATCGGCGGGCTGACGATGATTGACGGCGGCGAGGTGGACGACAAGATCATCGGCGTCTTCGTCAAGGACAACATGTACGGCGGTGTGCAGACCCTCTCCCAACTCCCCGGTGTGCTCGTCGAGCGCCTCGTGCACTACTTCGAGACCTACAAGTGGATTCCGGGCGGTGAGAAGAAGGTCGAGATCCGCGAGCCCTACGGCCGTGAGCAGGCCTACCGCGTGATCGAGGCCGCCCTGGCCGACTACCAGACGGAGATCGTCGAGGCCGACTGACCTCGCCGCTACGCGTTACCGGACCTCGCCAGCGGGTGGATCGCCGTGGGAGGGGATGTTGAAATGCCGTCCCTTCGGCCCGATCTGAGGGGGTTCGGAGAAACGCAGGAGCGCACGATGTTCGGAATCGGCAAGAAGACCACTCTCCCCACGGCCCAGGACGCCCTGCCCGGACGCGAGCAGGCGATCCCCCTGGACAACCGCCACTTCGTTAACGGCAACGCCCTGCGCGGCCCCTTCCCGCAGGGCCTGGAGTCGGCCGTCTTCGGCCTCGGCTGCTTCTGGGGTGCCGAGCGCCTGTTCTGGCAACTAGAGGGCGTGCACTCCACCGCCGTCGGCTACGCCGGGGGCATCACACCCAACCCCACCTACGAAGAGGTGTGCAGCGGCCGCACGGGCCACACGGAGGTGGTACTCGTGGTCTACGACCCCCAGGTGATCCGCTACGACCAGCTCCTGCAGACCTTCTGGGAGGCCCACGACCCCACCCAGGGCATGCGCCAGGGCAACGATGTGGGCACCCAGTATCGCTCCGCCGTATACACCACGAGCGAGGGGCAGGCCGCGACAGCCCGCACCTCACGTGAGGCCTACGCCGCCCAACTCGCCGCCAAGGGCTTCCCCGCCATCACAACGGAGCTGGCCCCCGCGCCAACCTTTTACTACGCCGAGCAGTATCACCAGCAATACCTGGCGAAGAACCCAAACGGCTATTGCGGGCTTGCAGGAACGGGTGTCAGCTGTCCCCTCCCCACCGCTAGCGCCTGAGGCGACGCTGGTGCCGCGAGGCCTCCCGCGCGACGTAGAAGCGATGTCGTGAGGGAGGCCCTCGCACGCTTACAGCGAGTGGTGAAGGCCTGGTTCGTCACCTCCCTCGCGCTGGTGCTGCTGGTGGCGGGGCTGATCCTGTTCCCCTTCCCCATTCCGCTCGGCCTGCCCCTCATCGTGATCGGCCTGGCGTTGCTCATCTCCTCGAGCGATGCCAGCGCTGAATTGATGACGCGAATCCGCCGCCGCTACCCGCGCTTCGACGCCGCCCTGCGGCGCACGGAACCGAAAATTCCCGGCTGGCTGCGCGCGCCGATCCGCAAGACGGACCCGCTCCTGCAGGACTCATCAGCGGACGCGGCGAGGGCAACACACGACGATACGCCGTCCCCTTCGTAGACCAGTTCTCACTTCTACTCCCCCGAAGCGCTGATCCCTCAAGGTGCGCTGCACGCCCCCGATGCAGGCGTTGAGCCCAAGTCATCTACGAGGACCAACGTGACTGTGCCCAATTCCACTGACGAACGCGCTTGGTGCAACAGCGCCGAGGCCGGCGCGGATGTACTACGCGCCCTGAACACCGCCCAAGCCGTCATCGAATTCGAACCCGATGGCACGATCATCGGCGCGAACCAGAACTTCCTGGACGCGGTGGGCTATCAGGCACACGAGGTGCAGGGCAAGCACCATCGGATGTTTGTCGAACCGGGCTATGCCTCGTCCGACGAATACCGCCAGTTCTGGGCGAAGCTCGGCGCCGGCGAGCAGGATTCCGGTCGCTACATGCGCGTGTCGAAGCAGGGCGAGGAGGTGTGGATTCACGCTACCTACCTGCCCGTGCCGGATGCCACGGGCAGGGTGGCCCGGGTGATCAAGATTGCCACCTACGTGACCGACAGTATTCTGACCGAGCGCGCTCGCAACGAGCGACTCCTACAGGCGCTGCAGACCACCAGCACCAACCTGATGGTGGCCGACGAGTCGCACAACATCACCTACATGAACGACCGCGCGCGCGACCTATTCCAGGACGCCGCCGACGACATCCGCCAGAGCCTGCCGAACTTCGACGCTAAGCGGCTCATCGGTCAGAACATCGACGACTTCCACCGCAACCCGGCGCACCAGCGCAGCATGCTGGCGGGCATGAAGGAAGCCGTGACCAGTCAGCTGAACGTCGGCTCGCGCACCTTCGGCTTCACCGCCAACCCGATCGTCGACGAAAAGGGCCGGCGCCTGGGCACCGTGGTCGAGTGGCTCGACCGCACGGGCGAGCTGACTATGGAGGCGGGCGTCAGCAACATCGTCAACGCAGCCGCCAGCGGCGACCTTACTCAGCGCATCGACGTCAATGGCAAATCAGGCTTCTTCAAAACCCTGGGTGCGGGCGTCAACTCCCTGCTCGACACATACTCGGACGTCATCGAGCAGATCCGAATCGCGGCCAACGAGGTCACCTCCTCCGCCGAGGAGATCTCCAAGGGCAACGTGAACCTGGCCCAGCGCACGGAGGAGCAAGCGTCGAGCCTCGCCTCCACCGCGTCCAGCATGGAGCAGATGACCGCCACCGTGAAGCAGACGGCGGACAACGCCTCGCAAGCGAGCGAACTCGCGGTCAACGCGCGCGACGAGGCGAGCCGCGGCGGGGACATCGT
>JBCBZW010000003.1 GCA_039815145.1 Pseudomonadota bacterium | reverse complement strand
GCACCAGCGCGCGCGCCGTGTCCAGGAGATCCGGTTCGTAGAGCGACTTGCCGACGTTGTGGCCCGCCGCGGCGATGAAAGTATTGGCGATGCCGCCGCCGACGATCAGCTGATCCACCCGATCGAGCAGGGACTCGAGGAGCGTGAGCTTGGTGGATACCTTACTGCCGCCGACGATCGCCAGCATCGGACGCAGGGGATGATCCAGGGCACGCGCCAGGGCGTCGAGTTCGCCCATCAGCAGGGGCCCGGCGCACGCCACCGGGGCGTGCTCGGCCACGCCGGCGGTGCTGGCGTGGGCCCGGTGGGCGGTGCCGAAAGCATCCATCACGTACACGTCGCACAGGGCGGCGAGACGCTTGGCAAGGGCGGGATCGTTGGTCTTTTCACCGACCAGGAAGCGCACGTTGTCGCAGAGCACGATCTCGCCCGGTGCCACCTCGACGCCGTCGATCCACTCCGCCTCGAAGCGCACCTCACGGCCTAGCAGGCCTGCCAGGTGCCGCGCGACGGGTTCCATCGACAGCTCCGGGTCAGGCTGCCCGGCCTCAGGGCGCCCGCGGTGGGACACCACGATCACGGCGGCGTTGCGCTCCAGAGCCAGCTGCAGCGTGGGCAGAGCGGCGCGGATGCGCGCATCGCTCACCACCTCGCCCCCGCGCACCGGCACGTTGAGGTCCTCGCGGATCAGCACGCGCTGCTCCGCGAGGTCCACCTCCGCCATCCGCAAGATGCTCATGAGCGGTCGTCAGTCAGTGGGGTCACTTGGCGCTCATCATGGCTTGCATGGTGTCGAGCATGCGGTTGGAGAAGCCCCACTCATTGTCGTACCAGGAGTTCACCTTCACCAGGCGACCGGACACCTTGGTCAGGGCGCCGTCGACGGTGGAGGAGTGGGCGTCGTGGTTGAAGTCCACGGACACCAGCGGCGCCTCGTTGTAGGCCAGGATGCCCTTGAGGGGGCCTTCTGCGGCGGCCTTCAGCGTGCTGTTGACCTCGTCGACGGAGGTCTCGCGGGCGGCCGTGAAGGTGAGGTCCACGAGGGAGACGTTGATCGTGGGCACGCGGATGGCGTAGCCGTCCAGGCGACCGTCCAGCTCCGGCAGCACCAGACCCACCGCGGCAGCGGCACCGGTCTTGGTGGGGATCATCGAGTGGGTCGCGGAACGGGCGCGGCGCAGGTCCTTGTGGAAGACGTCGGTCAACACCTGATCGTTGGTGTAGGCGTGCACAGTGGTCATGAGGCCCGCCTCGAGGCCGATCGCCTCGTGCAACGGCTTGACCATCGGGGCCAGGCAGTTGGTGGTGCACGAGGCGTTGGAGACCACCTTGTGCTCCGCCTTGAGCACGTCGTGGTTGACGCCGTACACCACGGTGGCGTCCACGTCCTTGCCGGCGGGGGCGGAGATCAGCACCTTCTTGGCGCCGGCTTCCAGGTGCGGCGCGGCCTTGGTGCGCGAGGCGAACAGGCCCGTGCACTCGAGCACCACGTCGACGTCATGCTCGCCCCAGGGCAGCTTGGACGGGTCGCGCTCGGCGAGTACGCGGATGCGATCGCCGTCCACCACCATGTCGTTGCCGTCCACCACGACCTGCGAACTGAAGCGGCCGTGGGCCGTGTCGAAGCGCGTGAGGTGTGCGTTGGTCTCGGAGTCGCCCAGGTCGTTTATCGCGACGATGCGAATGTCCTTGTTGCGTCCAGCCTCGTAGCAGGCACGCAGCACCATGCGGCCGATACGTCCATATCCGTTGATCGCGATGTTGATCGCCATGACTCCCTCCTGAAGTTACGAGACGGCGCCGAGCAGGGTCTCGACCCGGTCGGCGACGGCCTCGGCGGTAAATCCAAAGTGTTCGAACACGACCTTGCCAGGGGCGGACTCGCCGTAGCGGTCGAGGCCGACGACGTCGCCCTGGGCGCCGACGTAGCGCCACCACAGATCGGTCTTGCCCGCCTCCACGGCCACGCGCGCGGTGACCGACGGCGGCAACACGCTCTGGCGATACTCCGCGCTCTGGGCGTCGAACAGGTCCGTGCACGGCATGGACACGACGCGCACGGCGCGCCCCTTCTCGGCCAGCAGCTTAGCCGCGTCCACGGCCAGTCCCACCTCGCTGCCGGTGGCGATCAGAATCGCCTCCGGCGCGCCGTTCGCCTCGACCAGGGTGTAGCCGCCGCGACGAACGTCCTGCAGCTGGCCGGGCGTACGCGGCTGGTGAGGCAAGCCCTGGCGGGTGAAGATCAACGCCGTGGGGCCCTCGCGTCGTTCGATCGCGCAGGCCCATGCCACCATGGATTCCACCGCATCGCAGGGACGCCACAGGGACAGGTTCGGAATGAGGCGCAGGGACGCTGCGTGCTCCACCGGCTGGTGGGTGGGCCCGTCCTCGCCCACGCCGATGCTGTCGTGGGTGTAGACGAGGATATTGCGCAGGCCCATCAGGGCGGCCATGCGCACGGCGTTACGCGCGTAGTCGGAGAAGACCAGGAAGGTGGCCGAATAGGGGATGAAGCCGCCGTGCAGGGCGAGGCCGCTCGCCAGCGCCGTCATCGCGAACTCGCGCACGCCGTAGTGCAGGTAGTTGCCGTCCGCCTCACGGGCGCTGATCGCCTTCGAGCCGGACCAGATCGTGTTGTTCGAGCCAGCGAGGTCAGCCGAGCCACCTAGCAATTCCGGGAGCAGGGGACCGAAGGCCTCCAAGGCGAGCTGGGAGGCCTTACGCGAGGCCATGTCCTTGGCCTGACCGGCACTCACGGAGATCGCATCCGCCGCCTTCAGCTCCCAATCCGCGGGCAGCTCACCGGCCATGCGGCGCAGGTACTCGCGCGACTCGTCCGGATACTTCTCCCGGTATTCATCGAAGAGCTGCTGCCAGGCGGCTTCGCGCTCAGCGCCGCGCGCCCGCGCGTCCCAGCCGCTGCGGATGTCGTCGGGGATCTCGAAGGGGCCATGCTCCCAGCCGAGGCGCTGGCGCGCGGCCTGCACTTCCTCCGCGCCGAGGGGCGCGCCGTGGCAATCCCCCGTGCCTTCCTTCGCCGGCGAGCCGTAGCCGATCACCGTGCGACACATGATCAGCGTGGGCTTGTCTTCGATGGAGCGCGCCACTTCGAGGGCACGAGCCACGGCGTCGGGGTCGTGGCCGTCGATGTCGTCGATCACGTGCCAGCCGTAGGACAGGAAGCGCTGCTCCGTATCGTCCGTAAACCAGCCGCGCACATCGCCGTCGATGGAGATGCCGTTGTCGTCGTAGAGGGCGATGAGCTTGCCGAGCCCCAAGGTGCCGGCAAGGGAGCACGCCTCGTGGGAGATGCCCTCCATGAGGCACCCGTCGCCGAGGAACACGTAGGTGTGGTGGTCGACGATCGGAAAGCCCGGGCGATTGAAGCGGGCGGCCAGCACCTGTTCGGCGAGGGCCATGCCGACGGCGTTGGCGATGCCCTGGCCGAGGGGACCGGTGGTGGTCTCCACACCCGGGGTGATGCCGTACTCAGGATGGCCCGGGGTGCGTGAACCGAGTTGGCGGAAGTTTCGCAGCTCTTCGAGGGGCAGGTCGTAGCCGGTCAGGTGCAGCAAGGCGTACACCAGCATGGAGCCGTGGCCGTTGGAGACCACGAAGCGGTCGCGATTGTCCCACCGCGGGTTAGCCGGGTTGTGCACCAACCAGTCGTTCCACAACACCTCGGCCATGTCCGCCATGCCCATGGGCATGCCCGGATGCCCCGAACGTGCCTGCTCTACGGCATCCATGGCGAGGGCGCGTAGCGCGTTGGCTAAATCTCTACGGGTGGGCATGCATGAACCTCTAGCGGGATCTAGTCGTCGGATGACCGGCGTTGTGAATCAAATGGGCGCGCATTGTCTCGCGCGCCCGGAGCGCCATCAACCAAAGTGACGCCTCGTCCTTGAGCGGCCGGGCGCGCACCTAGGCGTCAGCCCACTTGATGGAGCAGCCCATGCTCGGAAACTGCTCCGCGGGCCCTTGGCCGGTGCGGGCCACGGCGCGCATGGCGTCGAGCAGCTCCTGGCGAGTGTCTTCAGTCGCCGGCTGCAGGCGGGCGTCGTCCAGCCGACCGCGATATTGCAGCAGCCCGGCGGCGTTGTAGCCGAAGAAATCAGGCGTGCAGACCGCGCCGAAGTGGCGCGCCACCTCACCGCCCTCATCCACCAGGTAGGGGAAGGGGAAATCCATCCGCTCGCTCAGGCCCTGCATCTCGGGAGGTGCGTCCGCCGGGTAGGCCCGATAGTCGTTGGGCATGAGGGCGACCGAGCCGACGCCCTCGGCGGCGAGGGCGCGGGCCTGCTCCACCAGCCGCGGGAGCACGGCCTGAACGAACGGGCAGTGGTTGCAGAGGAACATAACCAACAATCCGCGCGTACCGGTGCAGTCGTCGCGTCGGAAAAGCGCGCCGGCTGGGTCTGGCAGGCAGAAATCTGGAATAGGTGAACCGAAATCGCAGACGGGCGATTCCAAGGCGGGCATGCTACCCCTCGAGCGATACGGCGATGTTGGCGACGACGAATTCTAGCATCGCCCTACGCGTGAGCGCGGCGAAGAATGCTTCAAAGCGTGACGGCTTTTCGGCACTGCGGCGGAGTTGCTGTATAATCCGCGCTCGCTGCGCAGCCGCGAAGCCGCCTATCTAGCTGATTCCAGAAGCAGTTTTACGGGCCAGTCCAGTCCGGTCCACAACCTGAGGAAGCATCCCCCAGAGGGTGCCCGAGCGTCTCGTTTACCCACGGGGACAGAAGAAATATGAGCAAATCGTACCTTTTCACTTCCGAGTCGGTGTCGGAAGGTCATCCGGATAAGATTGCGGACCAAATCTCCGATGCCGTGCTCGACGCCATCCTGGCGGAGGACTCTCGGGCCCGCGTGGCGTGCGAGACCATGGTGAAGACCGGTATGGCCATCGTGGCCGGCGAGGTCACCACCAACGCCTGGATCGACCTCGAAGACCTCGTTCGCAAGACCATCCTGGAGATCGGCTACTCCCACTCGGACATGGGCTTCGACGGCGCTACCTGCGCCGTGATCAACGCCATCGGCAAGCAGTCCGTGGACATCGCTCAGGGCGTCGACCGCGAGGAAGACAAGGCCCAGGGTGCAGGCGACCAAGGCCTCATGTTCGGCTACGCCACCAACGAGACCGACGTGCTCATGCCGGCCCCGATCACCTACTCGCACCGCCTGGTCAAGCGTCAGGCCGAAGTGCGCAAGAACGGCACCCTGCCCTGGTTGCGCCCGGACGCGAAGAGCCAGGTTACCCTGCGCTACGAAGACCACAAGCCCGTCGGCCTCGACGCCGTGGTGCTCTCCACCCAGCACGCCGAAGAGATCAGCACTGAGCATCTGCGCGAGGCGGTGATGGAGGAGATCTTGAAGCCCGTGCTGCCCGCCGAGTGGCTGGCCGGGTGCCCGGCGGAGCATATCCACATCAACCCGACCGGCCGCTTCGTGATCGGCGGTCCCGTGGGCGACTGCGGCCTCACCGGGCGCAAGATCATCGTCGATACCTACGGCGGCATGGCGCGCCACGGCGGCGGTGCCTTCTCCGGCAAGGACCCCTCGAAGGTGGACCGCTCCGCGGCCTACGCCTGCCGCTACGTGGCCAAGAACGTGGTCGCCGCGGGCCTCGCCGATCGCTGCGAGATCCAGGTGTCCTACGCCATCGGCGTGGCCGAGCCCACCTCGATCACCGTCGATACCTTCGGCACCGGCAAGGTGGCGGACGAGCAGCTCACGCAGCTGATTCGCGAACACTTCGACCTCACGCCCTACGGCATCCGAACGTCCCTCGATCTGGTGCGCCCGATCTACCAGGCGACGGCGAGCTACGGCCACTTCGGCCGCGAAGAGCCCCAGTTCAGCTGGGAGCAAACCGATAAGGCCGATGCCCTGCGCGCCGCCATCGGCTAAGCGAATCGATCCTGCACTAGGTAACGAACAACGGGCAGCGCAGGCCCCTTTGCTGGCTGCCACCACCACGACACGAAAACGGAGACCAACATGAGCACTCCTTTGGAAAAAGTGGACGCTGACTACGTCGTCCGCGATCTCGCACTCGCCGATTGGGGCCGCAAGGAACTGAACATCGCTGAAACCGAAATGCCGGGCCTGATGGCGCTGCGTGAGGAGTTCGGTGAGTCCAAGCCCCTGAAGGGCGCCCGCATCGCCGGCTCCCTGCACATGACCGTGCAGACCGCCGTGCTGATCGAGACCCTCACCGCCCTCGGCGCCGAAGTGCGCTGGGCGTCCTGCAACATCTTCTCCACCCAGGACCATGCGGCCTCCGCCATCGTGAAGACCGGCGTGCCCGTCTTCGCCGTGAAGGGCGAGACCCTGGACGAGTACTGGGACTACACCCACCGCATCATGGAATGGCATGACGGTGGCACCCCGAACATGATCCTGGATGACGGCGGCGACGCCACGGGGCTGCTGACCCTCGGCACCCGCGCCGAGAAGGACATCAGCGTCCTCGACAACCCCGGCAGCGAGGAAGAGATCGCCCTCTTCAAGTCCATCAAAGCTCGCCTGCAGAAGGACCCCACCTTCTACTCGCGCACCCTCGCCAACATCCAGGGCGTGACGGAAGAGACCACCACCGGCGTGAACCGTCTCTACCGCCTGGCCAAGGAGGGCAAGCTGCCCTTCCCCGCCATCAACGTGAACGACTCGGTCACGAAGTCCAAGTTCGACAACCTCTACGGTTGTCGTGAGTCCCTGGTCGACGCCATCAAGCGCGCCACGGACGTGATGGTGGCTGGTAAGACCGCGCTGGTCTGCGGCTTCGGCGACGTGGGCAAGGGCTCAGCCCAGTCCCTGCGCGCCCTCGGCGCCATCACCATGGTCACGGAAGTCGACCCGATCTGCGCCCTGCAGGCGGCGATGGAAGGCTACAAGGTTGTCGACATCAACGATGTGATCGGCGACGTGGACATCTTCGTCACCGCCACCGGCAACTTCAACATCATCACCACCGACCTCATGACGCAGATGCGCAACGAGGCCATCGTCTGCAACATCGGCCACTTCGACAACGAGATCGACGTCGCAGGTCTGAAGCAGTTCGAGTGGGACAACATCAAGGATGGTGTCGACCACATCATCTTCCCCAACGGCAACCGCATCACGCTGCTGGCCCAGGGTCGCCTGGTGAACCTCGGCTGCGCCACGGGCCACCCGAGCTTCGTCATGTCCAACTCCTTCACCAACCAGGTGCTGGCGCAGATGGAGCTGTGGCAGAACGGTGACAACTACAAGAAGGACGTCTACGTGCTGCCGAAGCACCTGGACGAGAAGGTGGCACGCCTGCACCTCGACCGCATCGGCGCCAAGCTCACGGAGCTCACGCCGGAGCAGGCCGACTACATCGGCGTGAAGGTGGAAGGCCCCTACAAGCCCGACCACTACCGCTACTGATCGACCGTCGGCCGCCCCGCGCGGCCATCGCTCGAACGGACGAGGGCCGGGGTGCGCAGCGCATTCCGGCCCTCGCCGTTTCAGACCTACCCCCCTGCCTCGGAAGACCATGACGCGCTACGACCTGTGGTGGTTGATTCAACCCAGCCATCTGATGCTCTGGGGCCTTTCCATCGGGGCGCTGCTCTGCCTGCGCCCGCGCTGGCGGCGGCTCGGTGCCCGGCTGGCAGGGACCGCCCTGATCACCCTGCTGATCGGCGCCCTGACCCCTGCCAGCGACTGGCTGATCGCGCCCCTCGAGAGGCGATTCTCACCGCCCCCCGCAGATACCCCTCCCCCCTGCGGCCTGGTGGTACTCGCGGGCGCTGAGCAAGTGGTTCTGAGTCAGACCTACGGCATCCCCCACGTCAACGATTCCGCTGATCGACTGATGACTTTCATAGTGCTGGCTCGCCGCTTCCCCGAAGCGGCGTTGATCCACAGCGGGCGGGGGCGCCTGCACCAGGGGACATCCCAGAGCACTGTGGCACGATCGATCCTGCGAGCGGCCCTCCCCAACCGCGAGATCACCTTCGAGAACCTCTCGACCGACACGAAGGGCGCAGCTCTCGAGGTCGCTCGACTGATCGAAGCAACGGCGCCGGCGGAAAGCTGTGAATGGTGGCTGGTGACGTCCGCTTTCCATATGCCCCGCTCGATGGGCGTGTTTCGTGCTGCAGGCGTGCCCGTGACCGCCTTCCCCACGGATTTTCGAACGGGCAGCGACGGCTTCTCCCTGCCACAAGGGGTCCGTGCACTCGCCCAGCTGGACTGGGCAGCCCACGAGTGGGTGGGCCTGCTCTGGTACCGCTTGCGCGGCGACACACGTGAGCTGTTTCCCAAGCCCGCTCAGCACTAGACGAGCGGTGTCGAACAGTGAGACGGAGATGGCTTGACCGCCCCGCTCGCCGCACCCATGCTTTCGGCCATGTTTGAGCTGCTTCAGTTCACCGATCTGCACATCACCCGTTCGGCCGGCGAGTGCTTGCGCGGCATCGATACACGCGACAGCCTGGACGCCGTCTACGCCCGCGCCCTGTTGTGTCATCCCGCGCCGGGCGCCCTGTTGCTCACCGGCGACATCGCCGACGATGGCAGTCACGAGGCCTACGAACATATTCGTCAGGTATTCGCCGACGCCCCCTGCCCGGTGCTGGCGATCCCTGGCAACCATGACGATCCGGCTGCCCTTCGCAAGGTTCTCTCCGGCGCCCCCTTCGTAACCGAGGGCATGCACCTGCTCGGTGAGCACTGGTGCGCGCGACTCCTGGACAGCCACCTGCCCGGCGCCGTGGGTGGTCGCCTCACGGCGGCCTCGCTCGCACAGCTGGACGAGGCCAAGACCGACGATAGCGGACGCCACCAGCTCCTGGCCCTGCACCATCCACCGGTGGCCCTCGGCAGCACCTGGATGGACTCAATAGGCTTGGAGGAGCCCCAACGCCTGCTGGATGTGGTGGCCAGCACCGCGTCGGTCCGGGCGGTCGTGTGGGGCCATGCCCACCAGCGCTACGACGATCGGCGCGACGGCGCCCATTTGCTCTGCACACCTTCCACCTGCGTACAGTTCGCGCCGCGACAGGCAGAGTTCGGCACGGACAGCACGCGAGGACCGGGCTACCGCCATCTGCGCTTGCACGACAACGGTGATATCGACACGCAGGTCGTGTGGCTGCCCTTCAACACGGGCGCCCGGGCCCTCTCCGCGTGAACCAACGCCAAAGCGCATCGATCACCTGGCTCAGCGTAGCCGGCCTCTGCCTGACGCACATGCTCGGCGCCACGGCCCTCGCCGAGCCTGAGACGAACCCCGCACGCGAGGCCCTCCTGTGGCGCGTCAGCGACGGCGAGCACCATTTACTCTTGTTAGGTTCGATACACGTGCTGCGCGAAAAGGACATGCCACTGCCGCCGCCAGTCCTCGATGCCTACGCCAACAGCGACACGCTGGTCATGGAGATGGATGTCGCCTCCGCGCCAGCAGGCGCGTTGGAGCGCAAGCTACAGGAGTTCGGCGCGGCCGCGCCCCTGCGGACGCTGGATGTGGTGTTCGCCGACGGCTACCCACAGCTGCGCGAGCAGCTGCTCGAGGCGGGCATCGACCCGCAGGCCGTGAACGGTTTCGACCCCTGGTTCCTGGCCACGGTATTGATCAACATCAACCTCACCCAGCTAGGGTTTCGCGGCAATCTCGGCGTGGAGGCGCAACTCAGCGCACGAGCCACGAAGGACGGTCGCGAGACCGCCGGCCTGGAGACCATCAGTGAGCAGCTATCGATCTTCGAGGGGCTGGCCACGCCCACCCAGCGCGCCATGCTGAGCGAAGCGCTCGAGGAGCTCGGACAGTTGCGCGACATCACCGAACGCACGATCAGCGCGTGGCGGCGGGCGGACACGCAAGTCTTGCGCGAAGAACTACTGGATTCGCTCGGTGACCAGCCAGACCTCTATCGCTCGCTGGTCGCGGACCGCAACGCACGCTGGATACCGTCGCTCATGGCGATGCTGGAGTCGCCTGAGGTGGAGCTGGTGGTGGTGGGGTCACTGCACCTGCTGGGGGAAGACAGCGTGGTGCAGCTGCTGCGCCGGAAGGGCGGCTTGACCTTGGAGCCGCTCTGGTAGCTCAGACCTCGATCATCTCGAAGTCTTCCTTGGTAGCGCCACAATCAGGACACTGCCAGGTCAGCGGGACGTCGTCCCAGCTCGTCCCCGGAGCGATCCCCGTCTCGGGATGTCCCTCGGCGTCCTTGTAGACAAAACCGCAGATCACACACATATATGCCTTCATGAATCGCGCTACCAGTCCTGTTGAAAGTCGTCGGAAAGATGCCAGCCGCGCGCAGCCCACCCCGGGGCAGCGTCGAGGGCGCGCATTGTCACACGGATGAACGAAGCGCCACCAGCGATCGCGCGGCCGCCCTTGGTGATCATCGCCGGCAACGACCCCAGCGGGGGCGCCGGCATCGCCGCCGATCTGCAGACCGCCTCGGCCCTGGGCTTGCACCCGATGCCGGTGATCACCTCGATCACGGCCCAGGACACGCGCGACGTGGTGAGCGTGCACCCCCTGCCGGCGTCGCAGGTCACCGAGCAGTTGGATGTGCTGCTGAATGACATCCGCCCGGCTGCGGTGAAGATCGGTCTGCTGCCCACCGTGGAGGTGGCGCAGGCCGTCGGGCGATGCCTGCGCGAGCAGCTGGCCAGCGTGCCCATCGTCCTCGATCCGGTGCTCAAGGCGGGCGGTGGCGGCCGTCTGGCGGATGACCCTCTGGCGCGCGTGCTGCGCGAGGCGCTGCTGCCCGTGGCGACCGCCACCACCCCCAATCGCTTCGAACTGGCGCGCCTGATGGACGCGGACGACGACGCGGACCCGCAGACCCTGGCGGGCGCGTTGGCACAGGAGTGCGCCTGCGCGGTGCTCGTCACGGGGGCCGACGTGGCGGCCGACCTAGGCCAACCCCAGGTCGTCAACTACGCCGCCCTGGCCGATGGGGAGCGCCTGCAGTGGACCTGGCCGCGCCTACCCGGCCGCTTCCACGGCTCCGGCTGCACCCTGGCCGCGGCACTGGCGTGCGAACTCGCTGGCGGCGCCGCGGTTGGGACAGCGATGGACGCAGCGCAGCGCTACACGGCGACGGCCCTCTCCCAGGCGATCGCACCAGGTCGAGGCCAATTCATCCCCGGGCGGATGATAAAATGACGCTATGTACCAGTCCCTGCCCCGTGGCCTCTACGCCATCACGCCGAACGACGTCGCCGATTCGGACACGCTGATCGACCTCGCACGCGAGGCCCTGGAAGGCGGCGCGCGCACCCTGCAGTACCGGGCCAGCAGCGTCGACGCCCTCGAGCGCGATGTCGCAGTGCAATTGCGCGGCCTGTGCACCGAACTCAGCGCCTGCTTCATCATCAACGACGATCCGATGCTCGCCCTCGACTGCGGCGCCGATGGCGTACACCTCGGTCGGCGCGACATGAGCGTCTCCCATGCCCGCCAGCTCCTCGGGAACCACTCGATCATCGGCGTGAGTTGCTACGACGAGCTGGACCGCGTACTGCGCGCGGAGCGCGCCGATGCGTCCTACGTGGCCCTCGGCTCGTTCTTCCACTCACGCACCAAGCCCGACGCGGTTCGCGCCGACCTCGCCTTGCTCGGCGAGGCGGTGGCCCGTAGCTCCCTGCCCGTGGTGACCATCGGCGGTATCACGCCAGAGAACGGCGCCCCCCTGGTCGAGGCGGGTGCGCACGCCATCGCCGCCATCAGCGGCTTGTTCTCGAGCCCGGACGTGAAGGCGGCGGCCGGCGACTACCGGGCCTTATTCGACTGAGGGTGACACCGCGCGCGGCGCGCGAGGCACCCCTCCCCCTGACTCCGCAGATAGAGATTCGAACCGATGGAACAGCACTTCGAGGAAGCCAAACACTACATCGCCGGCGGCGTGAACTCGCCCGTCCGTGCCTTCGGCGCCGTGGGTGGCACGCCCGAGTTCGTGCGCCGCGCCGAGGGCCCGTACCTGCACACGGAGAGCGGTCGCCAGCTGATCGACTACATCGGCTCCTGGGGCCCGATGATCCTCGGCCATGCGCACCCGGAGGTGGTCAGCGCGGTGCAGGAGGCGGCGGCCAGCGGCCTGCATTTCGGCACCCCAACCACGCGTGAGACCGACCTCGCCAAGCTCGTGTGCGAGATTGTGCCGTCGATCGAGCTGGTACGCATGAACAGCTCGGGCACAGAGGCGACCATGAGCGCCATTCGCCTGGCGCGCGGGTTTACCGGGCGCGACACCATCGTCAAGTTCGAGGGCTGCTACCACGGCCACAGCGATTCCCTGCTGGTGAAGGCGGGCTCCGGCGCGCTGACCTTTGGCGTGCCGTCCTCGCCGGGCGTGCCGGCGGCCCTCGCCGAGCACACGGTGACCCTGCGCTACAATGACGCCGATCAGGTGCGCCAGACCTTCGCCGACATGGGCGACCGTATCGCTTGCATCATCATCGAACCGATCGCGGGCAACATGAACTGCATCCCGCCGGTGCCCGGCTTCCTGGAAGCCTGCCGTGAGGTCTGTGACGCCTCCGGCGCCCTGCTGATCTTCGACGAGGTGATGACGGGCTTCCGTGTGGCCCTCGGCGGCGCCCAGGCGGTGTACGGGGTCACCCCGGACCTCACCACCCTCGGTAAGATCATCGGCGGCGGCACCCCGGTCGGGGCCTTCGGTGGCCGTCGCGACGTGATGCTCCACGTCTCGCCCACCGGCCCGGTCTACCAGGCTGGCACGTTGTCCGGCTGCCCCCTGGCGATGGCCGCGGGCATCGTCACCCTGCGCCACCTCCAGGCACCCGGTTTCCACGACACCCTGGGGCAGCGTGCAGATCGGCTCACGGCCGGGATGGTCGACGCGGCGAAGCGCCACGGCATTCCCATGAGTCGGCACGTGGTGGGTGGAATGTTCGGCTTCTTCTTCACCGAACAAGATCCCGTCACCAGCTTCGAGCACGTACAGGGCTGTAACCTGGAGCGCTTCAACCAGTTCTTCGGTGGGATGCTCGAAGAGGGGATCTACCTTGCCCCGTCAGCCTACGAGGCGGGCTTCATCTCCATCGCACACACGGACGAGATCATCGACCAGACGATCGCCGCTGCCGATCGCGTGCTGGAGCGCATCGCCGCCTGAGGCCTCGCACGCGGCGACGCTTCCTAGGGGTTAGCGTCGCCGCCGTTGGCTGGCGATGACCAGCCCCAGCGTGGCATGAGCCCCTGGGGCACATCGAGTTGATCGAGGATGCGGGCGACGACGAAGTCGATGAGGTCGTCCATCGTGGTCGGCTCGTGATAGAAGCCAGGGCTCGGGGGCAGGATCGTCACCCCCAACTGTGCGAGGCGCAGTAGGTTCTCCAGGTGGATCACCGAGAAGGGGGTTTCGCGCGGCACCACGATCAGGTGCCCGCGCTCCTTGATCACCACATCGGCCGCACGCTCGATCAGCTCGCGTCCGGCCCCCGCGGCGATCGCGCCGACCGTGGCCATGCTGCAAGGACAGATGACCATGTCGCGCGGAGCGCCGGAGCCGCTGGCCACCGGTGAGGTCCACTCCTCGCGCCCGAACACGCGTAACTGCTCGGGCGCGGCCTCGAAACGCTCGGTGAAGTAGCGCTCGATCTCCCCTGAGCGTCCGGGCAACTTCAACGACGTTTCCATACCGATCACCACTTGCGCCGGCTTGGACAGGAGCAGGAACACGCGGATCTCTCGGGCCAGCAGGACCTGCAGCAGGCGCAAACCGTACTGGGCACCGGAGGCGCCGGTGAAGGCCAGGGTGATCGTGCGCTGATCGTCCACGGCGCTCATTGGCGTTCGAAGCGCTGTGCCAGCGCACCCCGTAACCGCTCGCGAAGGCCACCGAAGGCGCCGTTACTCATCAAGACCACCGTGTCTCCTTCATTCAGCTCCTGGGCCAGGGCCTGAGCGAGACCCTGTACGTCAGTATGCACGCGCAACTGCGGTAGCGTCGGGCCCAGGATGGCGTTCGCGTCCCAACCCAGGCTGGCGGGCGCGTAGAGCCAGGCCTGATCTGCCTGTGCCAGCGCGGCTGCCAGGTGCGCTCCGTGGGCGCCCATGCGCATGGTGTTCGAACGCGGCTCGAGTACCGCGATCAATCGCCCGCCTCGCCCGGCCACCTCCTGGCGCAAGGCGTCGAGGGTGCGCTCCACCGCGGTGGGGTGGTGGGCAAAGTCGTCGTAGACGGTGAACTCGCCGGGCACGTCCACTCGCTCCAAGCGACGCGCAACGCCCTTGAAACTCGCCAGCGCCTCCAACGCTTGGCTCGCCTCGACGCCCACGTGAACGGCCGCGGCGATCGCCGCCAAGGCATTCTCCGCGTTGTGCCTACCCTTGACGTTAGGCGGCAAGGTGCCGAGTGCCTCACCATCGCGTAGCACTTGCGTGTGCCCCACTTCGGCCTCGCCCACGTCGAGTCTCCAATCGGTGCCAGCGCTCGCCAGCGATGCGGGGGATGCGCCATCGCCCGACCACCCGGTGCTGGCTTGCGATGACCAGCAACCGCGCTCGAGTACCCGTCCGAGGGCGGCACTGCCCGCATTGGCGATCACCTGCCCCTCGCGAGGCACGATGCGCACGACGTGGTGAAACTGCGTTTCGATCGCGCCGAGGTCGGGGAAGATATCGGCGTGGTCATACTCGAGGTTGTTCAGGATGAGTGTGCACGGGTGGTAGTGCACGAACTTCGAGCGCTTATCAAAGAACGCCGTGTCGTACTCGTCCGCCTCGATCACGAAGTAGGGCGACGGATGATCTCCATTGCCGCCCAAGCGGGCGGACACACCGAAGTTGGCGGGAACGCCCCCCACCAGAAAGCCTGGGGCGAGGCCGGCCTGCTCGAGGATCCACGCCAACATACTGGTGGTGGTCGTCTTGCCATGGGTACCGGCCACCGCCAGCACGTGGCGGTGGCGAAGCACGTGCTCGCCCAGCCATTGGGGCCCGGAGACGTACGGCAGACGCTCATCGAGCATGTACTCGATGGCGTCCATCCCGCGCACCATGGCGTTGCCGACCACCACGAGATCGGGCGCCGGTTTCAGGTGAGCTGCGGCGTAGCCTTCCTGGATGTCAATTCCCTGTGACGCCAGCAACGTGCTCATAGGCGGATAAACGTTTTGATCGCAGCCACTTACGCGATAACCAAGCTGCCGTGCTAGGAGCGCGAGCCCGCCCATGAACGTGCCACAGATGCCCAGAAAATGGAGTCGGTCGACGCCAGCGGTGGTCATGGTAATCTCACTGCATGATGACAATTCTTGAGGTTGGCGCATGGCCGACCCACGCCTAAGGGGCACGCGCAGGTGCCTGTGAACTTCGACTTCATTACAACGCAGCCAGACCTCGACGAACTGCTCAAAGAAGCAGCAGTGGCTAAGGAGATTGCCTTAGACACCGAGTTCGAGCGCGTTCGCACCTACCACCCGCGACTTTGCCTGATCCAACTTGCCTTCGATACTCGCGTCGCGTGTATCGATGCGTTGGCCGAGCTCGATCTGGGGCCGTTCTGGCGCTTCCTCGCTGACTCACCCGCCATCAAGGTGATGCACGCAGGGCGGCAGGACCTCGAACTCGCCTACACGGAGAGTCGACGCGCGTTGGGGCAACCTCTGATGCCCTCTCCTTACATCGACACGCAGATCGCTGCAGGCCTCCTCGGGATCGGCGAGCAGGTGAGCTACGCCCACCTCGTGCAGGAACGGCAAGAGATCACCCTGCCCAAGGCCCACACGCGAACCGACTGGACGCAACGCCCCCTCGATCCCGCTCAACTCGACTACGCCGCTGACGATGTGCGCTACCTGCTGCCCGTCTGGGCGCAGCTGCGGGACGAACTGCGCGAGCGAGACCGTGAGCACTGGGTGGTGGAGGACAGCGCGGCACTGATCGACCCCGAGCTCTACGAGGTAGATACCTCTGAGGCGTGGCGCCGAGTGAAAGGGGCACGGCGCTTACGCCCCGAACCTCTCGCCTTGCTCAAGCGCCTCGCCGACTGGCGCGAGAGCCGTGCCCTCGAGCGCGATAAGCCCCGGCAGTGGGTGCTGAAGGACGATGTGTTGTTGGGCCTCGCTCAACGTCGCCCGGATAGCTTGCGCTCGCTACAGCGACACCGCGACTTGCCGGCAGCCGTGGTGCGACGCCATGGCGATGAACTGTATGAGCTGCTCTGCACCCCCTTCGCCGACGAGGAGGTGGAGCCCCCGCGCACCTACACGCCTGTGGACGAGCCCCTGGTGCGCAAGCTCATGGCGCAATTGCGCGCCCTGGCAGAGCGCGAAAACGTGTGCGCCACGGCGATCGCGTCGCGTCGGGACATCGAGCAGTTCTCGCGCGGCCATTCGAGTTCGCGCCTGGAGCGCGGGTGGCGATCTGAGTTCGTGGGGGAGAGCTTGCGCGCGGTGCGCGCTGAGTTCGCGACTACCTAGCGGATCGCCAGCCCTGTCCACAGCGGCGGCAGGCTGCAACGCCGGCCGCCGACCTTCCGATCAGCGCGCTAGCTAGCGCTTCTTACGACGGCTGACCTTCTTACGTGCGGCCGTCTTCTTCTTGGCCGCGGGCTTCTTTTTGGAAGCTGCTTTCTTCTTGCTAGCTGCCTTCTTCTTGGAGGCCGTTTTCTTCTTAGAAGCCGCCTTCTTCTTAGACGCCGCCTTCTTCTTAGACGCCGCCTTCTTCTTGGAAGCCGCCTTCTTCTTGGAAGCCGCCTTCTTCTTGGAAGCCGCCTTCTTCTTCGAAGCCGCCTTCTTCTTCGAAGCCGTCTTCTTCTTGGAAGCCGCCTTCTTCTTGGAGGCCGTCTTCTTCTTAGACGCCGTCTTCTTCTTAGACGCCGTCTTCTTCTTAGACGCCGCCTTCTTCTTAGACGCCGCCTTCTTCTTACCGACAGCCTTCTTCTTCGCGGCCGTCTTCTTCTTGCTCGCAGTCTTCTTCTTCGTCGCGGTCTTCTTCGCCGCGGGCTTCTTCTTCGCTGCTGCCTTCTTCTTCGCCTTCTTCTTACCAGCCGCGGATGCAACCGCCTTGGCCGTCTCCACTTCGTCGCCTGAGTTTTCTGCCGCCATAGTCTTTCCCTTCACCTTTTTCGCTACCTTCTTGACCGCCCCCTTCGCGCCGGCAGCGCGGGATTTCCCGCTGCTCTTCTCGCTGCCACTCGACGCTGTGGTGGTCTTACTCCGGGTGGTGTTGGTGCCAGTCCCGGTCGCTTGCTTCGCGGCACGCTTGCGTGTCGCGGAACTCGATCCCCTTCGCTTCGCGCGAGCCTTCTTCTTGCTCGCGGTGGCGCGACGTCCGGCCACGTCGATAGGGGTGACCTCAGCCGGCGGCCGAGGTGCTGGTGTGATGGTCGTCGCCTCCGCCAGCGCCTCCACGGCGGGGCCTTGCGGCAAGCCGTCGCTGTCGCGGGGGGCTGAGGGTGGCGACTGCTCGACGGACAAGGCGCCCGTGCGCTCGCGCAGCGCGTCGAGCAGATCGGTGAGGTCGTCGAAGATGGAATCCACCTCGCCCACGGCATCGAGGCGACTCAGCTTGCCCACGCGCTCGTAGTGCACCACCAGCGGCTTGGTGTGTGACTCGTAGACGCGCAATCGGTTGCTGACCGTCTCTTCCGTATCGTCGCCGCGGCGGGACAAGCGCGTACTGCCGCACTTGTCGCAGATGCCTTCGAGCGTCGGCGGTGAAGAATAGATGTTGAACACCGCACCGCAGTTCGCACAGGTGAGGCGACCGGTGAGGCGTTGCATGAGGAGGTCGAAGTCCACTTCGAACAGGACGGCAGCGTCGAGTTCGAGCGACATCGACGTCAGCATCTCGTCCAAAGCGCGTGCCTGAGCGACGTTGCGGGGAAAGCCGTCGAGAATGAAACCGTGCTGCGCGTCGTCCTGGGCGAGACGCTCGCCAATGATGCCGAGCACGATGCTGTCGGACACCAACTGCCCCGCGTCCATCGCGGCCTTGGCTCTGAGTCCGAAGGAAGTGCCCGCCTCGACTGCGCTACGCAGGAGGTCGCCAGTGGAGACCTGAGGGATGCCCAAGTGCTCGACGAGCTTCTTGGCTTGAGTGCCCTTGCCTGAACCAGGCGGCCCCAGGAGCACGATTCTCATTGAGGAGACTCGATAATGAACGATCGCGGCTAACGTACCGATTGCTTTCGCGCGCGTCAAACGCAAGCGCGCACGGTGTGAACGCGTGCTCATCGAGGCACTACGCGACACTGCAGGATCGTCGTTTGATCAACCAGCGAGGTGGCGTTGTCGGTGGAGGAAACGTTGGCACCTGGTGCCTGCGGTGAGTGCCGCGATCGACGGAGGGTGTGATCGGCACCTGGTCGCCCAGATGCCGATCACTTCAGCGCTATCGGCTACGTCAACAGAGGTGCAATCACCAGCGACACGATGGCCATCACGTTGATGAGGATGTTCATGGCAGGACCGCTGGTGTCCTTGAACGGATCGCCCACAGTGTCACCGACCACAGCCGCCTTGTGCACGTCCGACCCCTTGCCACCAAGGTTGCCCTTTTCGACGTACTTCTTGGCGTTGTCCCAAGCGCCGCCGGCGTTGGCCATGAACAGCGCCAACAGCACGCAGGTGATCAACGCACCGCCGAGCATGCCGCCGAGGGCTTCGGGGCCGATGGCGAAACCGACCACCACCGGTGCACCCACCGCCAACACGCCGGGCAAGGCCATACGCTGCAGGGCTGCGGTGGTCGCGATCTCGACGCAACGCACGTTGTCCGGCTCCGCCTTGCCTTCGAGTAGGCCAGGAATCTCGCGGAACTGACGACGAATCTCTTCGATCATCTGGAACGCTGCATCACCCACGGCGGTCATCGTGATGGACCCCACGAGGAACGGGAAGATGCCGCCAATGAAGATGCCGATGAGCACCTCGGGATCGTTCAGCAGCAACACGAAGTCCGCCTTGTTGTGGGCGACGGTCTCGATGTACGCGGTAATGATGGCGAGCGCAGCCAGGGCAGCAGCACCGATGGCGAAGCCCTTACCGATGGCCGCGGTGGTGTTGCCCACCTCGTCCAGGGAGTCGGTGATCTCGCGCGTCTCCTCACCCATGGCAGCCATCTCGGCGATGCCGCCGGCGTTGTCGGCGACGGGACCGTAGGCGTCGATCGCCATGGTGATGCCGACCGTGGCCAGCATGCCGACAGCGGCGATGCCCACACCGTAGAGACCGGCGGTCACGTTGCTCACGTAGATGATGGCGCTGATGGTCAGCAGCGGCACGGTGACCGACTGCATGCCCACGGCGAGCCCGGAAATCATCACGGTCGCAGGGCCTGTCTGGCCGGACTCGGCGATCTTGCGCACAGGAGGACCGCCCGTGTAGTACTCGGTGACCAGGCCGATGATGATCCCGCCGATCGCGCCCGATAGCACCGCCTGCCACACACCCACGGAGAGGTCCGTCGCGCTCACCACGAAGTAGGCGGCAATGATGAAGATGATGGCGGCGCCGAGCGTGCCGGTGCGCAGAGCGACTTCCGGCGAGCGGCCCGAGGACATACGCACGATCACGATGCCCATCAGGGAGCAGATCAAACCGACGGCGGCCAGCAGCAACGGCAAGCCCATCAGAGACTCCTGAGGACCGAAGCGCTCGAAGGCCGCGATCGGCAGGGTCGAGGCGATGGCGATGGTGGCGATCATCGAGCCGCAGTAGGACTCGAAGATGTCCGAGCCCATGCCCGCGACGTCACCCACGTTGTCGCCCACGTTGTCGGCGATCACGCCAGGGTTGCGGGGATCGTCTTCGGGAATACCGGCTTCGATCTTACCCACGAGGTCCGCACCCACATCAGCACTCTTGGTGAAGATACCGCCACCGACGCGCGAGAACAGGGCCACCACGGAGGCGCCCATGCCGAAGCCGTGCAGATTGTGCGCGGTCTCGGGATCACCGCCGAAGACCAGGTACAAGGTGCCAAGGCCGAGCAAGCCCATGGAGGCCACGGTGACGCCCATGATCGAGCCGCCGAAGAACGCGATGGTCAGCGCCGTACCCGCACCGTGCTGGTTAGCCGCCACGGTGGTGCGCACGTTGGCGCGCGTGGCCGTGTACATGCCGACCCAACCGGCGATCGACGAGGTGGCCGCACCGGCGAGGAACGCGATCATCGTCTCCAGCCCCAACCCGGAGACCGCGATGAGCACCGCGACGCCGATGGCGAAGGCCCACAGGATCGTGTATTCGCGACGGATGAACGCCATCGCCCCCTGGTGGATCGCCTCAGCGATCGACGCCACCTTGCCCTCGCCCGCGGGATAGCGGTTCACCGTGGCGTAGAGCACGATCGCGGCGACGATGCCGATGGCACCCGCGATTACGGGAAAATAACCTGTCTCCATGTCTCCCCTCTGGTTGGTTTTCGTTCTTCGGAAACTAAAACGCCGGCGAGATCCTCATCGGATCCGCCGGCGCATGACGCGGTCAAAAGCTAACGTCTTTGGTGAAGTCGGGCTTGGGGCCGGCGCGGCGATTCTAGCGCACGCGCCCGCCCCCTGCCTGTTTCGCCTTGCCCCTACCCCTCTCGATACAACTCAGCCCCACCCTCGCGGAACTCCTGCGCCTTCTCGCGCATGCCCTGTTCGCGCAGGGTGGCGGCATCCTCGCCCTCGCCGGCGGCGAGATCGCGGATCTCCTGGGTGATCTGCATGGAGCAGAACTTCGGCCCGCACATGGAGCAGAAGTGGGCGGTCTTGTGCGCCTCCTTGGGCATGGTGGCGTCGTGGTACTCACGCGCTCGCTCGGGGTCGAGGCTCAAGTTGAACTGATCTTCCCAGCGGAACTCGAAGCGCGCCTTCGATAGGGCGTTGTCCCGCACCTGGGCCACGGGGTGGCCCTTGGCCAGGTCCGCCGCGTGCGCCGCAATGCGGTACGACACGATGCCCTCGCGCACATCCTCGCGATCCGGCAAGCCGAGGTGCTCCTTCGGCGTGACGTAGCACAGCATCGCCGTGCCGTACCAACCGATCTGGGCGGCACCGATCGCCGAGGTGATGTGATCGTAGGCGGGCGCCACGTCCGTGGTTAAGGGGCCGAGCGTGTAGAAGGGGGCCTCGCTGCAGTGTTCGAGTTCCTCCTTCATGTTCTCTTCGATCATGTGCATGGGCACATGCCCCGGCCCTTCGATCATCACCTGCACGTCGTGCTGCCAGGCGATCTTGGTGAGCTCACCCAAGGTGCGTAGTTCGGAGAACTGGGCCTCGTCGTTGGCGTCCGCGAGGCATCCCGGCCGCAGGCCATCGCCGAGGGAGAAGGTCACATCGTAGGCCGCCATGATCTCGCAGATCTCGGGGAAGCGCGTGTAGAGGAAGTTTTCCTCGTGATGGGCCAGGCACCACTTGGCCATGATCGACCCACCGCGCGAGACGATGCCCGTGAGCCGCTTGGCCGTCATCGGGATGAACGGCAGGCGCACGCCGGCGTGGATCGTGAAGTAGTCCACGCCCTGCTCGGCTTGCTCGATCAAGGTGTCTCGGTAAAGCTCCCAGGTGAGGTCCTCGGCGATGCCGCCGGTCTTCTCTAGGGCCTGGTAGATCGGCACCGTGCCGATCGGCACGCAGCTGTTGCGCAGGATCCACTCGCGGGTTTCGTGGATCTCCTTACCGGTGGAGAGATCCATCACCGTGTCAGCACCCCAGCGAGTTGCCCACACCATCTTCTCCACCTCTTCCGCCACCGAGGAGGTGACGGCCGAGTTGCCGATGTTGGCGTTGATCTTCACCAGGAAGTTGCGGCCGATGATCATCGGCTCGAGTTCCGGATGGTTGATGCTGGCGGGAATCACGGCCCGGCCCGCCGCCACCTCGTCGCGCACGAACTCCGGGGTCACCTGCTCCGGCAGGTTAGCGCCGAAGCCTTGACCCGGCGAACGGCGCCACAAGCCTTCTGACTCGTAGGCCTCGCGCATCTCCTCGCGCTGGAGGTTTTCACGGATCGCGATGTACTCCATCTCCGGCGTGACGATCCCCCGCCGGGCGTAGTGCATCTGGGTCACGCAAGCGCCGTCCTGGGCTCGCCGACCATGATCATGGCGCGGGAAGTAGGCGCTGCTGGCCAGCCGCTCCCGTCGGTAGCTCGAGGCGGAGCCGCTCAAGGCCGCCGTGTCGCCACGCTCCTCGATCCAGTCCGCCCGCAGCGCAGGCAAACCGGCAGTCAAATCGATCTGCTGCTCAGGATCACTGTAAGGGCCGGAGGTGTCGTACAACACGATGTCCGGCCGGGCGCCGGACGGGCCTGGCGCCTGGGGCGCCTGGGCAACGCGTCGCATAGGCACACGCAGGTCTGGACGACTGCCCGTCACGTACAGCTTGCTCGAGCCCGGAAGGGGCCCGGTGACGCTGCGTGACAGCTCGCCCACCCGCGTTTCGAAGTCCTTTGCGTTTGCACTCATAGGGTCGAGTGCCTCCTCTTTCCATGTTCGAAACCGTGCCCGCATCATGCATCGCGGACCTGCGCTTGTCACTGCGCTGCAAAGGCCGTAACCTTCCGGCGCCATACACATTTCGAACGTCGCCAATGGGTCGCTGGGCGGCCTCCCGCCAAGGCTTGAGGATGAATACCGAACACGCTCGTCGCCAGATGCTGATGCAGCAGCTGCGCACCTGGGAAGTCCTTGATCCAGACGTGCTTACGACCTTCGAGAGTGTCCCCCGAGAGCATTTCGCTCCGCCCGCCTACGCCCGCCTCGCCTTCGCTGACGCCGAGATACCCCTCGGCCATGGCCAGGTGATGCTGCGACCGTCCGTCGAGGGCCGTCTGGTGCAGACACTCGATCTGCGCGCAGACGACGAGGTGCTGGAGATCGGCGCCGGCTCGGGCTTCGTCACCGCCTGCCTGGCCCGCCTCGCCGGCAAGGTGCACAGCCTCGAGTACTACGAGCCCCTGGCCGAGATGGCCGTCCACAACCTGTGCGAAGCCGGCGTGACCAACGCCGAGGTCCGCCAGGAGGACGCCACCCAGCTCGCCACGCCGGGTCAGTACGACGCGGTGCTCGTGAGCGCCGCCGTGGCGGAGGCTGCCGGCGAACAGCGCTTCCGCGAAGCGCTCAAGGTAGGCGGCCGCCTGGTCCTGATCAGCGGTCGTGAACCGGTGATGGAGGCCTGCCTGATTCGCCGCGTGAGTGCCCTCGAGTGGACCCGAACGGCGATCTTCGAGACCGCCGTTCCCGCACTGATCGATGCAGCGGCGCGACCTCCTTTCGAGTTCTGACGTCTAAGGCATTCGGAACTGCTGAATGAAGGAACTCGACGCCACCGAAGTAGCCGCCCAGTTGGCGGCTGGCGACGAGGCCGCCGTGCTGCTCGATGTGCGCGAACCCTGGGAGCTGGATATTTCCAGCGTCACGGGGGCGGTGCATATCCCGATGAACAGCATCCCCGGCCGCGTTCGAGAACTAGATCCTGGTAAGCCCCTTATTGTTATGTGCCACCATGGCGTGCGCAGTCGGCAGGTGGCTCAGTGGCTGGCCGGTCAGGGGTTTAGCGACGTCGCGAACTTCGACGGTGGAATCGACGCCTGGTCGCGGTTGATCGACCCCTCGGTCCCCCGCTACTGAGCACGTCCGACGGGATGCCGTGACGACAGGTTAGACCTCAGTCCGGTGTTATACTAGTATACAACACCAACACTCTTAGAATAATCAGGACCCCCATGCCCCTGAAACTCACATTCCGCGCCCTGGCGCCCCTTTGCTTGGCCCTGGTGGCGTTCGCCCCCAGCGCCTTTGGTGCTGACCTGCTCACGGCCCTGGAAGCTGCCATGCGCAGCGACCCCCAGCTGCGAGAGGCGGAGGCCAACCTGTTGGCTGCCCGAGAGGCCAAGCCGCAGGCCTGGTCGGCCCTGAAGCCGCAGATCAACGGCCAGGCGAGCTCCACTCGCTCCGAGGCGGCCGGTCAGAGCGCCTTCACCGCCGTCGGTGGTGTGCCGCTGATCACGATCTTCGAATCCCGCACGCTGGAGGACCGGCGGTTCTCCCTGAACATCACCCAGACGGTCTTCCGCAAGGATCAGTTCATCGCCCTGGATTCTGCTCAAGCCCGCATCCTGCAGGCAGAAGCCGACTACCGCGCGGCTGAGTTAGACCTCCTGCAGCGCGTGTCCCAGCGCTACTTCGATGTGCTCGGCGCCCAGTCCGACCTCGACGCCGTGCGCACCACCAAGGAAGCGGTCGCCAGGCAGTTGGAACAAGCGGAAACGCGCTTCGACGTCGGCCTGATCGCGGTGACGGACGTGCGCGAAGCCCAGGCGGCCTACGACCAGGCCGTCGCGGATGAAATTCAATCCAAGCGCGCCCTGGGCACCTCCAAGGAACTCCTGCGTGAGATCACCGGCGAGTACTACGAGGAATTGCTCGCCCCGGGCGATCTGCCCCTCGTGCCGCCCTCACCGGCGAGCGCCGAGGACTGGGTGGTTCGCGCCAAAGCGGAGAACGCCAACGTGGTGTCCGCCGAGTACGGCGTCGACGTGGCCCACAACGAGCTGCGCAGCCGCCGCGCCCAGCACTACCCCACCCTGGACCTCGTCGTTCAGGGCGCGGACAACAACACCAACCAGCGCACCAACTCCTTTCAGCTCGGCGCGCCGGAGCCAGGGTTCCAGCCCTCCGACAGCGACAACCGCAACACCTCCATCGGCCTGCAGCTGAACGTGCCCATCTACTCCGGCGGGTTCCGCGGCTCACGGGCGAAGGAAGCGGTGTATCTCGAGCGCGCCGCCAAGGAACGCCTCGAGCGCGCCGTCCGCGAGACGGAGCGTCTGACCCGCGATTCCTACGCCGGCGTGCTGTCGGAGATCGCTCGCGTGGGTGCCCTGGAGAAAGCCCTCGAGTCCTCGCGCACGGCCCTGCAAGCCACCGAAGCGGGCTTCGAGGTCGGTACGCGTACGACGGTGGACGTGCTCAACGCCCGCCAGGACCTGGCCCAGGCGCGCACCAACTACGAGCGCAGCCGCTACGTGTACATCACCAATCTGATCACCCTGAAGCTGGCGTCCGGTCAGCTGACCGGTGACGACCTGGCGGGCATCAACCAGTCGCTGACTGAGCCCGTCACCGAGCTGCCCTAAGGGCCTCGACCCGGGTGACCGTCGCCGCCACCGCGCCGCGGTTGGCGGCGACCGTTCGCCGCCCCGCTTCCCCCATCCGCGCGGCGAGCGACGGGTCCGCCAGCAACTGGCGCACCGACTGGGCGATCTGCTCGCCACCGTCGACGCGCCGCACCGCGCCCGCAGCTTCCAAGACCTGCGCCACGTCCGGCGCGTTGTGGTGGTGCGGTCCGGTCAGGGTCGGCACGCCGAGCGCCGCGGGCTCCAGGAGGTTGTGGCCACCGATCGGCACCAGGCTGCCGCCGACGAAGGCCACATCGGCAGCGGCGTAGAAGCTCAGCAGCTCCCCCATCGCGTCCACCAGCAACACCTGCGCGCCGTCGACGGTGTCCTCGGGGCCGAGTTCGGAACGGCGATGCCATCGGTAACCCTGAGCCGCTACGGCTTGCGCCACCGACTCGAAGCGTTCCGGATGGCGCGGCACGAGCACCGCCAGACAGTCGATGCTCGCCTCGCGCAGCTGGCGCAGCCCGTCCAACACCGCCTGCTCCTCGCCCTCGTGTGTGCTGCCCGCCACCAGCACCAGATCTCGCGACCCCAAGCGCCCGCGCCACCGACGACCCGCGTCCACCGTGTCCGCCTCGAGGGCGATATCGAATTTGAGGTTGCCGACGGCCTCTACCCGAGCACTGGCCGGAGCCAGGCGACGAAATCGCTGCGCGTCCGCCTCGCTCTGGGCCGCCACCGTCACCCCACGCAGGGCGTCGCCGAACAGCGAGCGAAACCGCAGGTACCGTCGAAGGGAGCGATCGGTGAGGCGCGCATTAGCGAAGAGCACCGGGACGCTTCGCCGACGACACCCCTGCAGCAGGTGGGGCCAGAGCTCCGTCTCGATCACCAGCAGCACGCTGGGCTGCACCCGGTCCAGAAAGCGCGCAACCGCATCGCGTAGATCGTAGGGCACGTAGCGATGGGTCACCGTATCGCCGTACACGCGTGCGACGTGGGCGGCGCCCGTCGGCGTCGTGGTGGTGATCAGGAAGGACGCGTCTGGCGCGCCCTCGCGCAGGGCGCGTACCAGGGGCAGTGCTGCTTGTGCCTCACCCACGGACACCGCATGGACCCAGATCACCGGGCCGCCTGCGGGCCGCGGCCCCCAACCGAAGCGCTCCGCCACGCGCTCGCGGTAAGGCGGGCGGGTCAGGGCACGCCAGCCAACGACGGCCAGCAACAAGGGCGCCAGGGCGTAGGAGAGGACGAGGTAGACCGCTCGGGCAAGGCCGCCAGCGAGGCGCCTGTCTGCGTCGGCGGGATCACGACCGGCCATCCCGCCCCCTCCCTTGGCCGATCGCGGCCGCGGCGCTACCGCCGCTCGCGAGGGGTTGAGTACAATTCGCGGTCCCCTCGGTGCGGCTCGCGCCGCCAACCGTGTTGCCCCAAGCTCTGCCATGCCCGCACGCGATACCTCGGCCCAACCACTCACCCGCTTCCTCGGCCCGCGCTACTGGGGCCTGTGGTTGGTGATCGGCGGCGCGCGGCTGCTCTCGCTGCTGCCGATGGGCCTGCAGCGCGCACTCGGCAGCCTGATCGGGCGCATCGGCTACTACGTCTTTCCCTTCCGCCGCACCATCGCCAAACGCAACCTGCAAGCGTGCTTTCCGAGCGCCGAGCCGGCCCGCATCGATCAGTTGCTGCGTGAACACTTCCAACACCTCGGCATCGCCCTGTTCGAAATCCCCACCTGTTGGTGGGCACGCGATTCACGCCTCGCGCGCATGGCGCAACCCGTCGGCTTGGAGCATCTGGAAGCGGGCCTGGCCCAGGGCCGCGGCGTGATCCTCCTGACGGCGCACTTTACCTGCCTGGAGATGGGCGCACGACTGATGTGCCTCTACACTCCCCTGCACGTGATGTACCGTCGCCACGATAACCCACTGCTGCAGGAGATGATCCGCCGCACCCGCGGCGCCCACGCGGAGAAGATCATCGAACGCACGGACGTGCGCTCCCTGGTGCGCAGCCTTCGAGCTAACAAAGCGGTTTGGTTCGCTCCAGACCAAACGCCCCACGGGGGTCACGACGACGTGCTGGCCCCCTTCTTCGACGTGCCCGCCGTCACCAACACCGCCACCGCTCGCCTGGCCAAGCTGACGGGCGCCACGGTGGTGCCCTACTTCCCGCAACGCACGGCCGATGGGCGCTACCGCCTGATCATCGGCCCACCGATAGACGACTTCGCCACCGACGACGACGTGCAGGGGGCCACCCGCATGAACGCCCTCATCGAGGCTCATGCGCGGCGAGTGCCCTCGAGCTACCTGTGGATTCATCGGCGCTTCAAGAACCGCCCCGAGTCCCTGCCAGACCTATACGCGGACCTGGGCTAGAAGACTGCGCCCGCCTTCGTCGCGGCGTAGCCCAAGGCGCCGTACAAGCGCAGATAGGCGTTGACCATGCGCTCGGCGGTGAAGCGATCGGCTTGCTTGCGCGCCGCTTCGCCCATCCCCTCGCGCAGGGCTGAGTCCTCAGCCAAGGCGACGATGGCCGACGCGAACGCGCCTACATCCCCCGCTGCGACGAGGCGACCTGCCTGCGGGGACACGAGCTCCGCCACGCCCCCCACCTCGCTGGCCAGCACGGGAACCCCACTTGCCATGGCTTCGAGCAAGGCCGAGCCGAGCGCCTCCTCACGCGAGGGATAGGCGAACAGGTCGAAGGCCCCGAGGTAGTTGCCGACATCGTCGACCCAGCCGGCGAACTCGAGGTTGGTGAGCCCCGCCGCCGCCTCGCGCAGTGCCTGCGCGTCAGGCCCATCGCCGAGCAGCAGGAAGTGCACGTGGGGGTGAGTGGTCTGTATCTGGCGCGCCACCTCGATCAGCACTCGCTGGCCGCGCAGACGATCGTCGAGCGGCGCCACGTTGCCCACCAGGAACTTACCGTCGTAGCGTCGGCGCAGACGTTCGATCTTGAAGGGATCGCTGGGCATCGGCGCCACCCCACTCGGGATCAGCACCGGAGTGAGGGACGGATCCTCCGCACGAATCGCCTCGACCACGTACTGCGATACGGCCACCAGGCGCGCCGCCCGGCGACACGCCCGACGCACGAGACGTGGTGCGCGCGTCGACGGTGCCAGGCGTTGGGTGACCACGTAGGCAGGGCCGCCCGTCTGCTGGCGGAACAGCGCCGCGGGCGACGCCGCCACCTCGTGGGCATGAACCACCCGACAGCCCCCCGGGATCGCCATCGCGGCGAAGGGCGTGCCCTCGGCGCGGCGCACCTCGAGGCCCGGCACGTCGCCGAGGGACTCCGCCAGGCGCCGACTCCCCACGACCACGCGCTGGGGGATCCCATGGCGAGCGAGGCCGCGCACGAGTAGCTCGAGCTGGCGCTGAGCACCGCGGTAGTCGCGCGCTAAGCTGACATGGGTCACGTGAACGGCGGACATGGACGCTCGACGTTGCTGGCCTAGGGGAGGAAGGGGATTGCGCCGTCGCCCAACGCGGGCGCCGCGCACGACAACGACGGGCCGAAGCCCGCGCGGAGATCAGTCTTGCGCGGAGTCGCTGCTCGCGCCGTCGACGAGCGTAAAGCGGGCGCCACAGTAGTGACACTGCGCCTCACCGGTCTCTTCGATCGGCAGGAACACACGCGGATGAGAATTCCACAGGGAACTGCCGGGCAAGGGGCAGTGCAGGGGCAGGTCCTCAGCCGTGATTTCGTAAAAGTTGCGGTCGTTGGGTGTACGGGGGGCGGATGAACTCACCGGACATCTGGCCTCTTAGCAGGGCGGGATTCGAGGGCGGCAGTATAGCGCGATCATGCTACCCACCGATCAGGCGAAAGCACTGCCGATCCAATCACTGAAAGCCGCCTGGATCACCGTGCGTGCCGGCTCCGCCTCCTGGACTGGCACCAGGGCGCGCTCATCTCCTCGCAGGCTGGCTCGGTGCGCCAGGGCGCGCAGCGCGTAGTAGGCATCGGCCAAGGCCTCGGCCCGGGCACTCGCAAGAATCCCCGCGGCGGCCAGGGCGCGCAGCTGCGACACGTTCTCCCGCACGGCCACCAACCCAGGATGTTCGTGGCCGTGGGCCAAGACCAGGAACTGCACCAGGAACTCCAGATCCACGAGCCCACCGGGATCACCTTTCACATCGAAGGCCTCACTCGCCGGTCGCGCGCTGCGCATGCGCTCGCGCATGCTCGCCACATCGCTCCGCAGGGCGGACACGTCCCGGGTCCGACAGAGCAATTCGCTGCGCAAGGTTTCCGCGCGCTCGCGCAGGGGCGCGTCGCCGGCCACCGTGCGCGCCCGCAGCAGGGCCTGATGCTCCCAGGTCCACGCCTCATTCTTCTGATAGGTTGCGAAGGCGCCGAAGGAGGTCACGAGCAGGCCGGAGTTGCCACTTGGGCGCAGACGGGTGTCCACTTGATACAGCACGCCAGCCCCGGTCTGCGTCGACAGCACATGGATGATCCGTTGGGCCAGGCGGATGAAGTAGACCTGCGCTTCGAGGGGGTGCTCACCATCGCTCTGCCCGGTCCCGTCCTCGTGCAGGAAAACGAGATCGAGGTCGGAGCTGTACCCCAGCTCCCGCCCCCCGAGCTTGCCGTAGCCCAGCACGCAGAAGCGCATTTCCCGCCCCTCGGCGTTGCGGACCACCCCGTAGCGCCGCGCCAGCTGCTGGCGCGCGGTGCTCAAGGCACGCTCCAGCAGAAGCTCCGCCACGGCGCTGAGTAGATCGCTCACCCGCGACACGCTGAGCACACCCGACAGGTCGCTCACCGCAATCTGGAACACCGCCCCGCGCTGGAACGCACGCAGGGCATCCAACCAGGACTCCTCGTCGCTCATGTCGAGCCCGTCAAGACGCCGCGCCAGCTCCTCGGCGAGGTCGGCTTCCGTCGGTTCCGCGAGCAAGAGCGCGGGGTCGAGCAGCTCATCGATCAGCGCCGGCGTGTGCACGAGGTGGGTGGCCACGACCGGGCCAAGCTGGCACACCTTCACCAGCTGCGTGAGGGCGTGAGGGTTCTCGATCAACAGCACGAAGTAGACGCTGCGACCGCCGATGGCCTCCAGCACCGTGAGCAGCTGCTGCACGGTGGCCACGTCGGCGCGCGCCCGCGCCGCCTCAGCCAGCAAGCGGGGCATCAGCGCATCGAGGCGCTCGCGGGCGGCCTGGGTGAGACGGCGGTACCAGGTGGCCTCGCGCAGGCTCGCCACCAGGCCAGCCACTTCATCGGCGCCGGCCAACCCAGCGTCGGCAAGGCGCGCAGCCGCCTCGTCGCCTTCCACCCGACCGCTGGCCACCGCCGACAGGTCCCCGGCCGCCTCCGGCCCGGAGCCCCCGCCGACCACCGCCGCGGCGAACTCGAGCACCACGCAGGACCGCGCCGCGTTCAGCGCGCCTGAGAGCGCGGGCCAATCGTCGAAGGCCAGGTGATACGCCAGGCGAGCGCGCTCCTCATCTCGATCGGGGAGCACGTGGCGCTGTTCGTCGCGGGTCATCTGCACGGCGTTCTCCACGCGACGCAGCAGCACGTAGGCCTCGCGCAGCTTGCGCGTCGAGGCCTCGCTCAAGAGTTCGCGCTCCTCGAGTAGCACCAGCGCGGCCAACACCCCGGGACGGCGCAGGGCGCGGTCACGCCCTCCGTAGAGCACCTGGAAGGTCTGCACGATGAACTCGATCTCGCGGATACCGCCCGGCCCGAGCTTCAGGTCTTCCGTGCGATCTTGACGATGCGACTGGGCGGCGATGCGCTCGCGAATATCGCGCACGGACGCCAACACGCTGTAGTCGAGGTAGCGGCGAAACACGAAGGGGCGTAGCAGCTCCAGCACCGCCACCCGGTCCTGCGCACCGCCCGTCACCGGCCGCGCGCGGACGTAGGCGTAACGCTCCCAGGCCCGCGCGTGTTGGTGCAGGTAGTCCTCGAGGGCGGCCAGGGAGTGCACCGGCGCGCCGCTGGCGCCGAAGGGACGCAGGCGGGTGTCGACACGAAAGACGAAGCCGTCCGCCGTGCGTTGATCGAGGTAGCGCACCACCCGCTGCGTCACCCGCGCGAAGTACTCCTCGTTGGAGATCGAACGCGCACCGTCGGTGCTGCCGCGCTCGCGGAAGAGGAAGATGAGGTCGATGTCGGAGGAGAAGTTCAGCTCTTCACCGCCGAGCTTGCCCATGGCGAGGGTGATCAGATGCTGGACCCGGCCATCGCCGTCGCGGGGTTGGCCGTGGCGGGCGCTCAACTGGGCTTGCGCTCGCTGTACCGCGATTCGGAGACAGATGTCCGCCAGGCGTGAGGTCGCGCTCAGGACATCCGCCAGGGAGTCCTCGCCGCCGAGCGCGGCGAACACGATCTGCACCATGACCCGTTGCCGGTATGCCCGCAGGGCCGCCATGAACGCGGCCTCACTCAAGCCCGGATCGAAGGCCGGAGGCTCCGGCACGAGGGGAGAGGGATCGGACGTACCCAGACCCAGGGGAAGGTCGATCAGCAGGGCGGGCGATCGAGTCAGCGTGCTGGCGACGAAGGGGCTGCAGGCGAGGAGGCGCGCGAGCACGGCCTGCGGGGCAGCCGCGGGCTCGCCCTTCGCGGCGAAGATCGCGCTCGACTCCCCACTGCCCGCCGCCGTACGCAACGCCTCCAGCGCGCGGTGACCCTCCGCCTGCAGAAGTGGCGGCACCTCGCCAGCTTGGCGCCAGGCCGGGGGCAGTGTTTGCAGAATCGACGTCACTGGCGGCGTAACCCTTTTCCAGGAAGCAACCACCCACAGGGCGAGTGCTCGAGGTGCCGCTAGCCTACGCCAGTGGCACCGCGTTGGGACTATCTTGTAGTCTCGCGCACCCTTCGAGGCCACTCACGAGAGGTCCGGTCCGTGACATCGCCGTCGCCGCCGATTCGGTTGGTCTTGAGCACCTGCCCACCCGACCACGCGCAGGCCATCGCCGACGCCCTGGTCGAGGAGCAGCTCGCCGCCTGCGTGAACGTCATGCCGGCGGGGGTCTCCACCTACCGATGGCAGGGGAAGATCGCGCGAGATCGTGAAGTATTACTGCTGATTAAGACCGCAGCCACGCGCGTCAGCGCGTTAGCCGACAGAATCCGGGAGTTGCACCCTTACGAACTTCCGGAAGTGATTGCAGTCCCTGTCTTGGAGGGGCTGACGGCTTATATTGACTGGGTGGTCGCCGAAAGCCAGCCGCCGTCCGAGTGAGCGCACCAGCGCGCGACGACCTCGGGCAGCGATAGAGGAACACTATGAGCAAATTCGCCAATTTTGCCGCTTCGCTCCGCCTCGCTCGCGGTCTGCTCCCCCTCCTCGGAGGGAGCCTGGCCCTGGGCCTCGGCGCCAGCCTCCCCGTGCAGGCGGAGGAAGACATTCTGTCTCCCCAAGAGGCGTTCCGCTACGAGGTGAGCGCCGACGCCGAGCAGATCACCGTGCGCTGGGACATCGAGCCTGGGTACTACATGTACCGCGGTCGCATGCGCTATTCGACGGCCACCACCGGCGTGGCGCTCGGCGAAGTGGCCTTCTCCAAGGGCAAAGTGAAGGACGATGAGTTCTTCGGCGAGGTGGAGATCTACCGCAAGCAAGCGCAGGTCACCATTCCCTACGAGGCGACGGCGGGCACCGATGCCCTGAGTCTGGAGATCCGCTCCCAAGGCTGCGCTGACATCGGCTTGTGCTACCCCCCGGAGACCTGGACCGCTGACGTCGCCCTGCCCGCCGCAAGCGCCGCTCAGGGCGCCAACCTCTTGGATCCTGGCAGCCTCGGCGGCGTAGCCCCGGCCGCGGACGGTATCGCTACCCCCCTGGCCGACCCCCTCGCTGACGCCCTCGGCGCCGGCCTCACCGGCTCGTCGGCGAGCGGCGGCATCAACATCACCGGCGACGAGTACCTTCCGCCCGAGCAGGCCTTCGCCTTCCATACGGAGATCGTCGACGCTTTCACCGTACGCGCCGTGTGGACCATCGCCGACGGCTATTACCTCTACCGCGACAAGTTCGCCTTCGAGACCGATGCGCCCGGCATAGAGCTGCAACCGGCCCAGCTGGCGAACGGCGAGGCCAAGCACGATGAACACTTCGGCCTCGTTGCCGTGTTCCACGACCGAGCCGAAGCAATCGTTCCCGTTAGCCGTGAGGATCGCGGCGCGGTGGAGTTCACCCTGCGCGCCGACTACCAAGGCTGCGCCGAACAGGGCATCTGCTATCCGCCCTCGCAGACCGAGTCGCTCGTGCTGCTGCCCGCCATCGGCGACGGCGGCACGCCCGGTGGCACCTACCGCGTCGATGCCAGCCTCGGCGGCGGTGATGGGGGCTTGCCCGCCTCTGAGCAGAACCTCCTCGTACAGACGATCACTGAGGGCAATCTGCTCTACATGATCGGTATCTTCTTCGGCTTCGGCCTTCTGCTCGCCTTCACGCCGTGCGTCTTCCCGATGTTCCCGATCCTGTCGGGCATCATCATCGGCCAGCAGGGCAGTGACAACGGCGGAACCACCAGCACCCAGAGGGCGTTCACGCTCTCCATGGCCTACGTGCTGGCGATGGCGTCCACCTACACGGTGGCCGGCGTGGTCACGGCGATGCTCGGCGCCAACCTGCAAGCAGCCTTCCAGCACCCTGTGGTACTGATCTCCTTCGCCGGCCTGTTCGCCGTGCTGTCGCTCAGCATGTTCGGCGTCTACGAGCTGCAGATGCCGACAGGCATCCAAAGCCGTTTGATGGCGCTGAGCAATCGCCAGGAAGGCGGGTCGCTGGTCGGCGTCGCCGCCATGGGCGCCCTCTCGGCCTTGATCGTCGGGCCGTGCATGGCCGCACCGCTCGCCAGCGCGCTGATCGTGATCGGCCAGGGCGGTGACCCAGTGCGTGGCGGCATCGCCTTGTTCGCTCTGGGCCTCGGCATGGGCGCTCCTCTGGTCGCCTACGGTACATCTGCCGGCAAGCTGCTGCCCCGCGCCGGCGCCTGGATGGAGCGGGTGAAGATCTTCTTCGGCATCGGCATGCTGGCCGTATCCGTGTTGATGCTGAGCCGCGTTCTCCCGGCCGGCGTCACGATGGGGCTATGGGCGGCGCTCGGTATCGGCGGCGGCCTGGCCTTCGGCAGCTTCCCGCCCTTCGGGCACGCCGGCACCACCACCCCCGCCGGCGTACGCATCGCAGGCGGTGCCCTGGCCGCCTACGGGGCCGTGCTCCTGGGTGGTCTCCTGCTGGTCGGCAGCACCGATCCCCTCGACCCCCTGCGCCGACACGACGCCGACCACCTGGACTTCACGCGTATCGCATCGGTGACGGAGCTGGAATCGGAAGTCGCCCGCGCCGGCGCTGCGGGCCAGCTCGTGATGCTCGACTTCTACGCCGACTGGTGCACCTCCTGTAAGGAGATGGAAAAGCACACCTTCACCGATGCCAGCGTGCAGGCCGCCCTCAACGGGGCCGTGCTCCTGCAAGCAGACGTGACGGCGAACAACGCAGACGACAAAGCGCTGCTGAAGTACTTCGGCATCTACGGCCCGCCCACGATCGCCTTCTTCGCCCTGGACGGTCAGGAGCTGCGCAACGCTCGCGTGGTCGGGTTCATGCCCGCCGAGCGCTTCCAGGCCCATGTGAGCGCCGTGGTGGCTGCGGGCTCGGGCGATAGCAAGGACGGCGCCACCCGCCTATCCTCTGCTGACCTCGACCGCTAACCAGCAGGAACCGCCCACCGCATGGACCGCGTGAAGACCGCCGGATTCGCCCTCGCCCTGGTCGCCCTCGGCGCCGGGGCGTTCCTCGCCGACCGTACCCTCTCGGAGGCGCCCGCAGATGCCGGGCAGGCGGACGCTGCGCCGGCCGATGCGAGTGCTGGTGCGGATGAAGGGCAGCCGATGCCGGCCATCGCCCTCACGGGCCTCGATGAGGCCACGGTGAATCTGGCCGACTTCAAGGGCCAGCCCCTGCTGGTCAACTTCTGGGCTACCTGGTGTCGGCCCTGCCGCAAGGAAATCCCGTTGCTGATCGAGCTACGTGAAGTCCATGCGCAAGACGACCTCGAGATCGTCGGTATCGCCATCGACGAGCTGGTACCGACCCGGGAGATGGCGCAGGCCTTCGGCATCGACTATCCGATCATGGTCGGCGAGCAGGAGGGTATCGACGCCATGGTCGCCTTCGGCGCACCGACTACCGCGCTGCCCTTCACCGCCGCGGTGAATCGTGCCGGCCAGATCGTGGCCGGCCACGTAGGCGAACTCACGGAAGAAGACGCCCAGCGGCTGCTCGCCGAAGTGCTCTGATCCGCCCCTTACGCCGCCCCGATCGTGGCCGGCGTCGCAAATTCCTTGCAACACTTTCACCGCTCGGCAGAACGCGGTTAAACTGGCTGCGAACGTTCACGAAAAAAACTTAACGGCGGCTATATGGCTCGCATCCTGCTGATCAACGGTCCCAACCTGAACCTACTCGGCAGTCGCGAACCAGAGGTCTACGGAACGGACACCCTGGGGGATATCGAAAGCCGGCTCCGCGCGCAGGCGGACGCATTGGGCATCACCCTCGATTGTGTACAGAGCAACCACGAAGGTGCCCTGATCGATGCGGTTCACCAAGCGGGCGCCACGGCGACCGACTTCGTGCTCATCAATCCGGGGGCCTTCACCCACACGAGCATCGCATTGCGCGACGCCTTTTTGAGCGTCAGCGTGCCGTTCATCGAGATTCATCTGAGCAACATCTTCGCGCGAGAGTCGTTCCGCCATCACTCCTACCTCTGCGACATCGCGGTGGGCACGGTGATCGGCCTTGGACCGGTTGGCTACGAGCTGGCCCTCCAGGCGGCGGCGAAGCGGCTTCCTTGACCGAGGCGCGCACGCACAGGAAAGCACCCAATGGATATTCGAAAAGTAAAAAAACTCATTGAACTGCTAGAAGAGTCCGGCATCGCGGAAATCGAGATCACCGAGGGCGAGGAAGCGGTGCGCATCAGCCGTTACGCCCAGTCGCCCGCCGTTGCACCGCCGCCTCAGTATTACGCTACGGCGCCGGGCATGCCGATGCCCGCCGCCGCACCCGCGCCTGCCCCCGCCGCCGCGCCCGAGGCCGCCGCTGCCAGCGATGACTCGGACATCCCCGCGGGCCACTCGGTGAACGCGCCAATGGTGGGTACCTTCTACGCGTCCCCCTCGCCGGGCAGCCCGGCCTTCGCCGAGGTGGGCAAGAAGGTCAACGTGGGCGACACGCTCTGCATCATCGAAGCGATGAAGATGATGAACCAGATCGAGGCCGACAAGGCCGGTACGATCGCCGCCGTCCTCGCCACCAACGGCGAGCCGGTGGAGTTCGACCAGCCCCTTTTCGTCATTCGCGACTGACCCCACCGGAGAAGCTCTCATGCTGGATAAGGTGGTCATCGCCAACCGTGGCGAAATCGCCCTGCGCGTGCTGCGCGCCTGTCGCGAACTCGGCATCAAGACCGTGGCCGTGCACTCCACGGCCGACCGCAATCTCACCCACGTGCTGTTGGCGGACGAGTCGGTCTGCATAGGCCCTGCCCGCTCGACGGACAGCTACCTCAACATGCCGGCGCTGATCGCCGCTGCCGAGGTGACCGACGCCGTCGGCATTCACCCGGGCTACGGCTTTCTCTCGGAGAACGCCGACTTCGCCGAGCGGGTGGAGCGCAGCGGCTTCGTGTTCATCGGACCGAAGGCGGACACGATTCGCCTGATGGGCGATAAGGTCTCAGCGAAGGATGCGATGAAAGCGGCTGGCGTGCCCTGCGTGCCCGGTTCGGACGGCCCCCTTGGCGACGACCCGGACGAAAACCTGCGCATCTGCCGCGACATCGGCTTCCCGCTGATCGTGAAGGCGGCCGGCGGCGGCGGCGGCCGCGGCATGCGCGTCGTGCACAGCGAAGCTGCCCTGCTCGGCGCCATCCAGATGACCCGCAGCGAGGCGGGCGCTGCCTTCGGCAACGACATGGTGTACGCGGAACGCTTCCTCGAGCACCCGCGCCACGTGGAGTTCCAGGTGCTGGCGGACAACCACGGCAACGTGATCCACCTCGGCGAGCGCGATTGCTCCATGCAGCGTCGACACCAGAAGGTGATCGAGGAGGCACCGGCGCCCGGCATCTCCGAGAAGCTGCGCAACGAGATGGGTGAGGTGTGCGTGGAAGCCTGCCGCCGCATCGGCTATCGCAGCGCCGGCACCTTCGAGTTCCTCTACGAGGACGGCGAGTTCTTCTTCATCGAGATGAACACCCGCGTGCAGGTGGAGCATCCGGTCACGGAGTTGGTCACGGGCATCGACATCGTGAAGGAGCAGCTGCGCATGGCCGCGGGCGAGGAGCTGCAGTACAAGCAGGAAGACGTGGTCTTGCGCGGGCACGCGATCGAGTGCCGTATCAACGCGGAAGACCCGGAGAACTTCACGCCCTCGCCAGGTCGCATCAACCAGTGGCACCCGCCGGGCGGTCCGGGCGTGCGCGTGGACTCGCACGTGTACAGCGGGTACACGGTGCCTCCGTTCTACGACTCGATGATCGGCAAGCTCTTGACCCACGGCTCCAGCCGCGAGGAGGCGCTTGCGCGGATGCGCAACGCCCTGAGCGAAATGGTGATCGAGGGCATCAAGACCAACATCCCGCTGCAGGAAGAGATCCTCACCCACGCGGCCTTCAACGCCGGCGGCACGGATATCCACTACCTCGAGAAGCGACTGGGGCTGTAAGGCGCGCCCGAGTTGAGCGAGCGCTGGCCACAGATCGTCGTCGTCGCCGCGCGCGAGGAGTTGGACGCCCTGGAGGAGGCCCTGTTCGAACTCGGGGCCCTCTCCGTCACCGCTGAGGATGCGGGTGACGAACCCATCCTGGAGCCCGCACCCGGCACCACCCCGCGCTGGCAACGCACGCGCCTCCGGGCGCTCTTCGAGCGCGGGGCAGGTCTCGACGCCCTGCGTCCCGAACTCGCCCGCCGCTTCCCTCATCGGGAGTTTCAGATCGACGAGAGCCTCGCCGATCGGGACTGGGTTCGCGAATGGATGGTGCACTTCAAGCCCATGCGCTTCGGCGAGCGCCTGTGGGTACTGCCCCAGCACGCAGACGCCGAAGCGGCGACGGGCACTGGCTCGGAAGGAGAGTCGCCCGTCATCGTGCGCCTCGACCCGGGCCTCGCCTTCGGCACCGGCACACATCCCAGCACCGCGAGCTGCCTGCGCTGGCTCGACGCCCACGCCGCGGCGTTGCGCGCGCCGGGCACGCGCATGCTCGATTACGGGTGCGGCTCGGGCATCCTGAGCGTGGCCGCTGCAAAGCTGGGCGCGACTCGCGTCTGTGCGGTGGATCTCGATCCCCAAGCGCTGCTCGCCACCGAGGAGAACGCTCGCAACAACGGCGTGCGCGAGCGCTTGGCGGTCATGGCGCCCGCGCCGCTGAGCGCCGGCGCTTACGACATCGTGGTGGCCAATATCCTCGCCGGCCCCCTCATCTCCCTGGCCTCGCGCCTCGCCACCCTGACCCGGCCAGCCGGTCAGTTGAAGCTCGCCGGCATCCTGCGCGAGCAAGCCGACGCGGTGGCGAACGCGTACGCGCCTTGGTTCGAGGTCGGGACGGAGGCGATCGACGAGCAATGGGCACGCGTGGCAGGCGTGCGCAAGGGCGCTTGACGGCCCACGCAACGCGTCACGAGAGCTGGCATGATAGACCCTGGTGGGCGGCGCGATCGCGCTCCCCCGAGCACACCTCGGACAGGACTCTAGTGGCGGCGCACGAACTCTATACCACCTGCACCGCGTGCGGCGCGGTCTTCGAGATCACCCTCGAGCAGCTCGGCCTGGCCAACGGTGCCGTGCGCTGCGGCGTGTGCGGCGAGACCTTCAACGCGCGGGAAAGCCTTCGCGAGGGCATCGACGATACCGACGCGCCCCCCGCACCCGACCAGCAGCACCCCGATGAGCCCATGCCGAGCGATGCAGACCACCCATCGCTCGCGGCAGACCTCCCCTACGACGACGACCACGCCCCCTCCATCAGCAGCGAGTCCTCTGCCCTCGACGAGGACGAGCCGTTGGTCGCCCGCTACGACGAGCCGGTAACCACCGAGGCCCTGGACACCGGGGGCAAGCTGGTCGCCCTGGACCTCCTGGATGAGTCCTTGAGCCAAGGGGATGAGATCACGATCGATATCGACGCCCCCTCCGCGCCCGCCCCGAGATACGACGAGGAGACCGGGGAACTGGACGGCCTGCTCGGCGAGTCGAAGGGCGGACCGGGCCTGGTGTCGACCGTGCTCTGGGGCATGCTCGGGGCGATGATGCTGGTGGTGGCGGTGGGCCAGGTCGCCCTGTACTGGCGCGACCAGTGGGTACAGGTCGCTTGGCTGAACGGCCCGTTGCTCGCCCTCAACGAGCGACTCGGCAGCCCCGTCGACATCACCTACGACGTCACCCGCTACCGCTTCGTGGATCGACCGCGCTTGCTGGTGGATACCCTTGGCGATGCAACGACCCCGCAGGTGCTCGAGGTGAAAGCGGAAGTCACCAACGACGCCAGCGTGCCCCAGCCCCTGCCTCACCTACGCCTGATCTTAGAGGACCGCTGGGGACGCCCCGTCGCCAGCCGCACGCTCGCGCCGAGCGACTACCTCGCCCCGGGACGCGCCCCGGAGCGCTACCTGGGCCCGGACGAGCGCATCGATGCCAGCGCCCGCGTCACCGCGCAGAACGCGGCACCCGAGGCCTACACCCTGGATATCTGTCTGCCGGCCGTCGACGGCCAGCTGGACTGTGGCGAATCCCCCACTAAACGATAATGCTAGCTTCCCAACGCGATGATTGCCGACCGACAGGTCGAGCAGTTGCGCACGGGGCTGCCACGGGCCCGCACGATATCGCCAGGCGCGCGTGAATCCCCGTGTTTTCCCATGCCTTTCCACACGCCAGCACAAGCTATTCACAAGCTTGTGCACAGGTGATCCACAGCGCCGTCAACGCCCTCTCGCGGCCTTGAAGTAGCGCGGATCAATCGTGCTAACATCGCCCGACGCTGCGCTGCCAGGGGTCCCCTAGGGGAGTGGGTGGCCTCACCTGCGGTAGCGCTGCGACAACGAGAAAAACGGACTAGGTACCAATAGGGGGTAGATGCTGGTGTCGATTGCCACACCCGGAGAAATTGCGTCTTCGCATCACGAGCAAGCACTGATCGGCTCGGTCACGAACGCGGAGAGAGGGGAATCGTTGGAGGAGCTGACGCGACAGATCAGCGAGCGCTTCTTCCACCAACTCGAGGGGCACGACACATCAGGCGTCTACGACCTGTTCATCAACCAGGTTGAACGCGGACTCCTGCGCGTGGTGCTCGAACACACCCGAGGCAATCAGACCCGAGCAGCGGAGATCCTCGGGATCAACCGCGGCACCTTGCGCAAGAAGCTCCGTCTCTGCGACATCCGTTGAGCGACTCCACGGCAAAGGCGCTGATCAGCGTCAGCGACAAGGAAGGCGTTGCCCCCCTCGCTGAGCGCATCGCGCGCCTTGGCTTTGAGATTCTCTCGACGGGCGGCACCGCCAAGACCTTGCGAGAAGCCGGGGTCACCGTCACCGGCGTCAGCGAACACACGGGCTTCCCCGAAATTCTCGGCGGCCGGGTGAAAACTCTGCACCCGAAGATCCACGGCGGCATTCTCGCCCGCGGGGCGCAGGACGCGGACACGCTCGCCGCCCATGCGATCGACCCTTTGGCTATCGTAGTAGTTAACCTCTACCCCTTCGCCAAGACCATCGCGCGACCGGGCTGCACCTTCGAAGAAGCGGTGGAGCAGATCGATATCGGCGGCCCGGCCATGCTGCGCGCGGCGGCGAAGAACCACGAGCACGTAATCGTGCTGGTAGACCCCGTTGACTACTCACCGGTCCTGGACGAGCTGGAGCAAACGGGCACCGTCAGCGCAAAAACCCGACGACGCCTCAGCGCCCGCGCCTTCGCCCACACGGCAGCCTACGACCGCACCATCGCAAGTTACCTCGAAGCAGCATGCGCCGAGGACTCGCCGGAAGTCGAGCAAGTCACGCTTCCCGCCGAACTCTCCCTGCAGTTCTCCCGCGCTTCGCAACTGCGCTACGGCGAGAACCCCCATCAAGCTGCCGCCATCTACCAGGCGGACGGCGCTCCCGGGATCGCCGGTTTTTTGCAGCACGCGGGTAAGCCACTCTCCTACAACAACATCGTCGATACGCAAACCGCCGATGGCTGTGCCCGGGAGATCGAGGGCTGCGCGTGCGTCATCGTCAAGCACGCCAACCCCTGCGGCGCCGCCATCGCCGACTCGCCCATCGCAGCGTACGAACGGGCCTTCGCCGCAGACCCCACCTCGGACTTCGGCGGCATCGTCGCCTTCAACCGACCGATCGACGCCCAGGTGCTCGGGGCGGTGCTCGCGAAGCAGTTCGTGGAAGTGATCATCGCCCCCGCCGTGGCCAGCGATGCCCTGCCTGCCCTCGCCAGCAAGCCCAACGTGCGCTTGCTCACGCCCGCTGGCGATCAGCAGGCGAGCGCTCACGACGCCCTGGACATTCGCTCGATCGCCGGTGGCCTCCTGGTGCAGGCGCGCGACCTGCTGCGCGTGAGCGCTGACCAACTCGATGTGGTCACCAAGCGTGCCCCGGCAGCGGAGGAGTTCGAGGAGCTCCTGTTCGCCTGGACGCTGGTCAAATGGGTCAAGTCCAACGCTATCGTCTACACGCGCGACGGCCAGACCGTCGGCATCGGCGCAGGCCAGACGAGCCGCATCGACTCCGCACGCTTCGGCGCACACAAGGCGGACACCTTCTCCCTATCGCTGCAGGGCGCGGTGATGGCCTCGGACGCCTTCTTCCCCTTCCGCGACTCCATCGATGCGGCCGCCGAACACGGTATTCGCCTGGTCATCCAACCGGGCGGATCACGCCGCGATGAGGAAGTGATCGCCGCCGCCAACGAACACGACATGGCCATGGTGTTCACCGGCCATCGTCACTTCCGCCACTGATCGAACAGGTATTGCCATGAAGGTGCTCGTGATCGGCAGCGGTGGCCGCGAACACGCGCTCGCCTGGCGCCTCGCCCGCGGCGCCAGCGTTACCGAGGTTTACTGCGCCCCGGGAAATGCGGGGACGGCGCTGGAACCGCGCATCCGCAACTTGGCGCTAACGGAGGACGATGCCCTGCTCGCCTTCGCCAAGCGCGAGGGCATCGGCCTGGTGGTGATCGGTCCCGAAGCCCCCCTCGCGGCAGGCCTCGCCGACCGCTTCAACGACGCGGGCGTCCCTTGCCTCGGGCCAGGCGCCGCCGGTGCCCAGCTGGAGGCCTCCAAGGAACACGCCAAGGCCTTCATGAACCGCCACGGCATCCCGACCGCGGCGCACCGCGTGTTCACCTCCCGCAACGACGCCATGGCCTACCTCGAGGAGGTGGGCGCGCCGGTGGTGGTGAAGGCGGACGGCCTCGCCGCGGGCAAGGGCGTGGTGGTGGCCGGCACGCTCGACGAAGCGCGCGAGGCGGTGGAGAGCATGCTGGGCGGCTGCTTCGGTGATGCGGGTCACCGGGTGGTGATCGAGTCCTTCCTCGAGGGAGAGGAAGCGAGCTTCATCGTCCTCACCGACGGCGAGACCATCGTGCCCCTCGCCTCGAGCCAGGATCACAAGGCTCGGGACGAGGGCGACCAAGGCCCGAACACGGGCGGCATGGGCGCCTACTCGCCGGCACCGGTGGTGACCGACGAGGTGAACGAGCGTGTCATGCGCAACGTCATCCGCCCGGCGATCGAAGGTCTCGCGAAGGACGGTGTCGTCTTCCGCGGGTTTCTCTACGCGGGCCTCATGATCGACCCCAAGGGCGAGGCGAAGGTCCTAGAGTTCAACTGCCGCCTCGGGGACCCCGAGACCCAGCCCATCTTGATGCGCCTGCGCAGCGACCTCGCCGCCCTTTGCCTGGCGGCCGCCCAAGGTCGGCTTGGGGAGCTCGCTGACGCGGTGAGCTGGGACCCGCGCACGGCCCTCGGCGTCGTCCTCGCCAGCAAGGGCTACCCAGGCGACTACCCCAAGGGATCGCCCATCACCGACCTACCGCCAGCGAGCGAGACCGAGGACGCGGATGGCAAGGTCTTCCATGCGGGCACAAAGCTGCAGGACGACCAGGTGGTCTCGAGCGGTGGGCGCGTGCTGTGCGCCGTGGGCCTCGGCGAAGACGTTGCGCAAGCAGCTAAGCGGGCCTACGCGTTGACCGAACAGATCAGTTGGGTGGATAAGTACTACCGGCGCGATATCGGCCATCGCGCCATGCAGCGCTGAGCAGGCGGACCGCCTACTCAGCGCATTGAAGGCTGACCGGCGCGGTCAGCGCTTCATCGCGTCGAAGAACTCGCTGTTGAGCTTCGTGTCCTTCAGCTTCGAGAGCAGGAACTCGATCGCCGCAATTTCGTCCATCGGGTGCAGGAGCTTGCGCAGCACCCAGAGCTTTTGCAGCTCCGCAGGATCGGTCAGCAGCTCTTCCTTACGGGTGCCGGAACGGTTGATGTTCATCGCCGGGAAGGTGCGCTTCTCGGCGATACGGCGATCCAGGTGGATCTCCATGTTGCCGGTGCCCTTGAACTCCTCGTAGATCACATCGTCCATGCGCGAGCCCGTGTCGACCAGCGCCGTGGCGATGATCGTGAGACTGCCGCCTTCTTCGATGTTGCGCGCAGCGCCGAAGAACCGCTTCGGGCGATGCAGGGCGTTGGCATCCACACCACCGGTGAGCACCTTGCCCGAGGAGGGCACCACGGTGTTGTAGGCGCGAGCCAGGCGGGTGATGGAGTCGAGCAGGATCACCACGTCGCGACGGTGCTCTACCAGGCGCTTGGCCTTCTCGATCACCATCTCCGCCACCTGCACGTGGCGACTGGCCGGCTCATCGAAGGTACTGGAGACCACCTCGCCGCGCACGGAGCGAGCCATCTCCGTGACCTCTTCCGGTCGCTCGTCGATGAGCAGCACGATGATGTAGCACTCGGGGTGGTTGTTGACGATCGAGTGCGCGATGTTCTGCAGCAGCATCGTCTTACCAGCCTTCGGCGGGGAGACGATCAGGCCGCGCTGGCCCTTACCGATCGGCGCCACCATATCGATGATGCGCGCCGTGAGGTCTTCCGTGCTGCCGTTGCCCGCTTCGAGCTTCAGGCGCTCGCGCGGGAACAGGGGCGTCAAGTTCTCGAAGAGGACCTTGTTCTTCGCGTTCTCAGGCTTGTCCAGATTGATCTGGCTGACCTTGAGCAGGGCGAAGTAGCGCTCACCGTCCTTCGGCGGGCGGATCAGGCCGGAGATCGTGTCACCCGTGCGCAGGTTGAAGCGCCGGATCTGGCTGGGCGAGACGTAGATATCGTCCGGGCCTGCCAGGTAGGAGCTGTCCGCCGAGCGCAGGAAGCCGAAGCCGTCCTGCAGAATCTCCAACACGCCGTCGCCGTGGATATTCTTGCCGTTCTTCGCGTGCGCCTTGAGGGTGGCAAAGATGATGTCCTGCTTGCGCAGGCGCGCCATACCTTCGAGGCCGAGGGAAGTGGCAAGCTCCACGAGCTTGTTCGGCGGCATCCGCTTCAGCTCGGTGAGATTCATCGCGTTTTCCGTATCTGCGGGATCCGCAATTTCGGTGTCGTCGATGTCCTCGTCGAAATTCGGCTCGTCCTCAACCGGCTCGCGCTTGCGCCGCTTCTGCCGGTTGCCGTCGGCCTGGTTGCCGCCACGCTTGGGCTTGTTGCCCGATGACTTGCCGCGACCGCTGCGGGCCGCTGATCCGAGATAACCTCTCACTGATGACAGTCCGTTCTCATGTTGTGCATAGGAGGATGGGTGCCGCGCATTCCGAGCGGTGCGTCGGCGAGGAGTAAGACTTTTGGTCGCGACGGCACGGGATCCGAGCGACGCGAATGGATGTTTGTTGCTCCGTTGTGCTCCGCACGCCATTGCGCTTGAAAACGCGACTATCCCACACGGGATTTCGGACCTGGGGAGGGGGTTCGGCCTGGATGATCTCAGTGGGGCCGCGGAGCGAGAGCGGGTATGGCGGTGCGGCAACGAAATGCTGCAGCGGGACATACCGTGCTCGACGGTGATATCCTATTTTTGCCAGTGTCTGCGACGATTTTCAAGTACTAAATCCCTTTTTTTGGAGGCAATCGCCAACCATATGCCGGACAAGCACCTCAGCGACCTACGCTTCGACCAGCTCGAACTGACACCCCCTGTTCTCGAGGGTCTACGCGACGCCGGCTTCGAAAACTGCACCCCCATCCAGGCGAATACACTCCCGATTGCCCTCGGCGGCACGGACGTGGCGGGTCAGGCGCAGACCGGCACCGGCAAGACGGCCGCCTTCCTCGTCGCCCTATTCAACCACCTTTTATTGAACGCCCCTGCCGAGACCCGCAAGCCCCAGCAGGTGCGGGCGATGGTGCTGGCCCCCACCCGCGAGCTCGCCGTGCAGATTCACGCGGACGCGGAGGTACTCGGCGCCCACACGGGCCTCACGCTCGGCCTCGCCTTTGGCGGCACGGACTACGAGAAGCAGCGCCGGCGGCTCGAAGAGGGCGTGGACATTCTGATCGGCACGCCCGGACGGATCATCGACTACTTCAAGCAGCGCGTCTTCGATCTCACCCACGCCCAAGTGCTGGTGCTGGACGAGGCCGATCGCATGTTCGACATCGGCTTCATCAAGGACATTCGCTACCTGCTGCGTAAGCTACCCCCTCACGATGAACGCTTGAATCTGCTGTTCAGCGCCACGCTCGGCCATCGCGTCCTGGAGCTGGCCTACGAGCACATGAACGATCCGCAGCTGGTGCGCGTGGAGCCAGACAAGATCACGGCCGATCGCGTACGCCAGGTGGTCTACTTCCCTGCCAACCAGGAGAAGCTTCCGCTACTGGTAGGCATGCTGCGCCGTATGGATCCCCCACGCACCATGGTGTTCGTCAATACCAAGCGTTCAGCAGATCTGGTCCAGCGCACGCTAGAGGTGAACGGTGTCAGCGCCCAGGCGATTTCCGGCGATGTACCCCAGCGCAAGCGCCTCAGCATGCTGAAGGCCTTCCAGAGCGGAGAGCTACGCGTTCTAGTAGGTACGGATGTCGCCTCACGCGGCCTGCACATCCCGGGCGTCACGCACGTCATCAACTACGATCTTCCGCAGGACGCGGAGGACTACGTGCATCGCATCGGGCGTACGGCCCGCGCCGGCGAGTTCGGCGATGCCATCAGTTTTGGCTGCGAAGACTACGCGGTGAACCTGCCGGACATCGAGGCCTATATCGGCCGCCGCATCCCGGTCGATGCGGTGCCCCAGGAAGACCTCGCCGAGGTCAAGCGCGCACCACGTCGCCCACCGCGCAACCGCGAAGAGCGGGAGGGTCGCCGCGGGGGCCGCGGCGATGGCGGCGGACGCTCGCGCCGCGGCAGCCGTTCACGCTCCGACGCCCGCGACAACGCGGACAAGGAACCGCAAGACGCCTCGACCGGCGCCCCCGAGAACGGCGCAGCGAGTGATTCGGCGCCCGCCGAGGCTGCTGCTACAGGCGACGGCGCGAAGAAGAAGCGTCGGCGCCGGCGGCGTCGGTCAGGCCCGCGCCAGGATGAGGGTACCAACGCCAGTAAGGACGCCAGCAGTAGCAGCCCGGCCTCCGACGCGCCCGCCCCCGAGGCTAGCGAGACCTAAGCACCGCTTCCCTGCGCCCGCGTGAGCGCGGGCGTCAACGCGGCGACACCCACCACCCACGGATACTCAAGGCTCGTCGCGTCCTGCGGCGGCTGGGTGGAATCCGGCTGGCTGATCGCCAGACACTGACCAATACCGAAGGCGTGTGCTGCATCCAGCACCGCTACGTTGTCGTCGATCAGCACGGTGCTGGCAGGCTCGAACCCGAGCTTGCGCCGAAAGGCCTGCCAGAAGGCCTGCTCCTCCTTCGCCGCGCCCAGATGGTGGGACGAATGCACCTCATCGACCAACGAGGCAAGCCCAGTCTGCTGCAGCTTCAGGGTCAGGGTGGTGCCATGGGCATTGGTCGCGATGACCCGGCGCAGACCGGCGCCTCCCAGGGCCGCGAGAAACGCCTCCACCCCCGGCAAGAAGCACACTCCGGCGAGGTGCTGGCGCTTGAGCGCAACCAGATCAAGACCGAACGCCTCCTCCCAATGATCCAGGCAGTACCAATCGAGGGTACCGGAGCGCGCTTCGTAGGAGGCGTAGACGTGGTCGCGCGCCGCATCGGGAGACAGACCCTCGCGGCGCCCATACTCCTCAGGGATCAGCTCGCGCCAGAAGAAATTGTCGAAGGCCAGGTCGAGGAGGGTGCCATCCATGTCCAGCAGCACGGTCTGCGCCCGATCCCAGTCGATGGCAGCGGTCATCTGTTCCCCCAAGAGCGCCGTTCGTGAACCAGGTCCGCACAACGTGCGCCAGGGCCACCCGCGAGTCGGCCGTGGTCGGATATGATACGGCCCTCGCGCGCTCGTGGGCGCCTCACGTCAACTGAGATCGGGGATCGGATGGACGCTCAACTGCCGCTCAAGTCACTGCTGCCAGAGGTCGTGGCCATCGCCCGTCGCGCCGGCCGTCGAATCCTCGAGATCTACAATTCCGCCGACTTCGACGTTGAGAAGAAGGACGACGACTCGCCCCTTACGGCCGCCGATCTCGCCTCCCACCGGGCGATCATGGAGGGACTGGCCGAGCTGACGCCGCAGTTCCCCGTGCTCTCCGAGGAGAGCAAAAAGGAGGACGTCGAGGCGCGCCGCACCTGGGAGACCCTCTGGGTGGTCGATCCCCTCGATGGCACCAAGGAGTTCATCAAGCGCAACGATGAGTTTACCGTGAACATCGCCCTGGTCCACGGCAACCGCCCGGTGCTCGGCGTCGTTCACGTGCCCGCGCTCGGGGCTGGCATCGACTACTTCGGGGCCGACGGCCTCGGGGCCTTCAAGAGCGAAGGCGACGAGCACCGCTCGATCCAGGTCACCAAGCCCAGCCAGCAGCCTGTGCGCGTGGTCGGCAGCCGCTCCCACCGCGGCGCCCTGCTGGACGGCTATCTCGAAGCGCTCGGAGAACACGAGATCATCGCGATGGGCAGTTCCCTGAAGTTCTGCATCGTGGCAGAAGGCGGCGCCGACATTTATCCGCGCCTGGGCCCCACCTCCGAGTGGGACACGGCGGCTGCCCAAGCCGTGGTGGAAGCCGCCGGCGGGCGCGTGGTGAACACGTCCGGAGAGCCGCTGACTTACAATGCCCGAGATGAGATTCTCAACCCCCATTTCCTGGTCTATGGGGATGGGGACCGGGACTGGACGAGTTATCTACCGGACTAGGCGAACACGGCCTGCCGTGCTCCTGCTCACCTGCGCCGTCGCGAGATCGTGCCATGGCTGACAAGATAGACACCGAGGTCTTCGAGGGCTTCGCCAAGCTGAAGGAGCTGCGCCTGGCGCACCGACGGCTCGACGAGGAAATCGAGGTGGCCGCTGTAAGTCCGGCCACGGACCAGCTGGAACTGCGCCGAATGAAAAAGCGCAAGTTGCAGCTTAAGGACATGATCGCGCACCTCGAGAGCGAGCTGATCCCCGACCTCAACGCCTGAGCGCGACCTTTCTAGACGTGCGTCACCTGCAGGACGCTGTGGCGAATCTGCTCGTTGAGCACCAGCTTGGCGTCCGCCTCGATCACCTTGAGGCTGTCGTCGAAGGCCAGGCCCCCGTCCTCCTCCTCGCGCACCACGCCACGCTGCTGTAGCACGCGGATGAAGTTGCGAAAGAGCTGCTTGGCGAAGAACTCCGGCGCATTCAGCCCGTGGAGCATCGCCATCCGCTGAGCCATCAGCTGACAGAGACTCTCCAGCTCCGGCGCCGTGAGCGCCCCGGAGCCGTGCTTGAACAGTAGCGCGAAGGTCATGTAGTAGCGCTCGATGGTCTGCAGCGTGCCCTGGGCCAGCACCGACAGACGCACCGCCTCGACGGATCCCGCTACCGGGCGACGAACGGCGTTGTCGCCGTGCTCGTAGCTCAACAAACCGAGCTGCACGAGTTCGCGGATCGTACTTCGCACCACCTCCCCGATCTGCCCATCCTCCCACTGCAGGTAGAGCTCTGAGCGAATGAAGGGATACACCAGGCGCACTAGGCGCACCACCTTGCGCACGGAGAGGCGCCGGTTGTTGAGAAAGCAACAGGCGATCAGGGACGGCATCGCCACCACGTGCAGCACGTTGTTGCGAAGGTAGGTGAGGAGAATCGCGTTCTCCTCGGACAGGGAGAGCACGTCACCGAGCTTGTGGGACTGGCGTCGCAGCAGGCCCATACCGTCGGCGTAGCGGATGATCTGCTCACCGCTCATGTCCGCCACGCTCACCAGCGGTGAGTAAGGCGCACGGCGAAGCAGCTCCGTGTAGAGGTCGAGCATCGCCGCCAGGTCGCGCTCCAGCATGGCGTTCTTCGGCGTGGCCAGCAGGGCCAAGGCCAGGAGATTGATGGGGTTCACCGCTGCCGTGGTGTTGATGCGGCGGTGGATCTCCTCCGCCAATCGCGCCACCACACCGCCGCCGCCCGCGGCAGGGTTTCCCTTCTCCAGCACCAGCGCATCGCGCTCGCGCCAGCCAGGGGCGCGCTCGTCCAGCAAGCCATCGAGGAAGAGCGGCTCGCCGATGGAGACCGAGACGCGACCGTACTTGCCACGCAAGGTGGCCAGCACACGCACCAGGTCGATGACCGATTCCTTCTTCTTGGCCTGCCCGCTGAGCTCACCGACGTAAGCACGCCCCTCGAACAGGTGCTCGTAGCCGATATAGATCGGCACGAACACCACCGGCCGGCTGCGATGGCGCAGGAAGCCGCGCAGGGTCATCGACAACATGCCCAGCTTCGGCTCCAGCAGGCGCCCGGTGCGGCTTCGCGTGCCCTCGATGAAGTACTCGAGGGAGACGCCGCGATCCATGTTCTGGCTCAGGTACTCGTTGAACACCGCCGCGTAGAGGCGGTTGCCGCGGAAGCTACGGCGCATGAAGAACGCCCCACCCCGGCGCAGCAAGGTGCCGATGACCGGGAGGTTGAGGTTGATGCCGGCGGCGATGTGAGGGATCACCAAGCCCGCACGGTGCAAGACGTAGGAGAGCAGCAGGTAGTCGATGTGGCTACGGTGACAGGGAACGTAGATCACCTCGTTGCCTTCCACCACGGCCTTCAGCTTGTCCAGGTGGTGGATATCGATGCCCTCGTAGCGTTGGTTCCACCACCACTCGAGGATGCGATCGAGCACACGGACGGTCGGGTAGGAGTAGTCCGCGGCGATCTCGGCGGTGTAGGCCACCGCCTTCTTCAGCACCTTGCGCCGCGGTTGATCCTGTGCTCGAGCCTCACGGGCCACCGCTTGTCGCACGGCCAGGGAGCGAACGATTCTGCTAGTCAGCGTGCGTCGATGAGAGAGATCCGGCCCGATCACGGCCACCCGCAGCTGGCGGAAGTGCACCCGCAGGCGGCGATGGGTGCGGCGTACGGCGCGCCCCGCGTCCAGGCCCTCGTCGACGGGCTTGCGCAGGGACATGGCGGGGGAGAACTGGACCAGCGCGTTGCGCCCATTGGCCGCGATCACGAACAGGCGATGCAGGCGTCCCCCCACGCCCCAGGCCTCTTCGAAGAGGAGTTTGAACACGGAACGCGGATTCTCGCGCTCCGGCGTTCGCCCCCAGAAAATCGAGACGGGGATCAGTCGCGCGTCGCGCTCAGAGTCCGTGGCGACCATCTCCGTCATGCGCTCGAGGCGCGCCGAGCGGGTCAGGCGTCGCGAATACCAGTGACGCTTGGTGCGCAACATGATGACCGAGCGGCGCTCGTGCAGGGACAGGAGGGGATGGCCCGGGCGTGGCAAGCCGTGGCGCAGACACACGAGGTCGAGCGTGAGCAGGTCGCTAAGGGAATTATTCTCCAGCACGTAGCAGATCGGCTCCGAGCCGCCGGCCTCGAACTGCAGCGGCGAGGGCAGCACCGAGGGCTTGACCAACAGCCCCAGCACGCGCCGCGCCAGGGCGAACAGCAGGCGATCCAGCCCCAGCCACCTCATCGAAGCGTTCCCTCGTGAGCCCGTTGCTCAACCAATCGCGCTACTCCGTGCTCTCCCCGCAAGGGGCGGTATTATGCGGCAGTCGTCCACCCAGTCGAAGCCAGTGTCCATGACCGCTCGCGTACAACCCGTCACCCACCGCCTGGTCGCCGATGTCGGCGGCACCAACACCCGCGCCGGCATCGTCGCCAGCGACGGCACCGTGGCCCATCTCGCCCGCCTGCGCAACGACGAGCATTCCGGGCTGGCCGCAGCGCTGAAGGCCTACCTGGCCGCCCTCGGCGAGGCACTGGACCATCCCCCGGTGGATGCGGCGATCGCCGTGGCGGCGCCGATCACCGGCACGGAGGTACGCCTCACCAACCGCCGCGATTGGGTCTTCAGCAGCGAATCGCTCGCCCGGGAGTTGCGCATCGAGCGGGTGCACCTGATCAACGACTTCACGGCCGTGGCCCTGTGCCTGCCCTGGCTGGGTGAGGACGAACTGCAGCCCCTGGGTGGCGTGGCCCGCCGAGCAGACCGCGGCAGTTCGCCCGCCACGCCCACGGTGGTGCTCGGCCCCGGCACCGGGCTCGGCGTCTCGGCCCTGATCCCCCACGGCGCGGGCTACGTGGCCATCGAGGGCGAAGGCGGCCACGCCACCGCCGCCGCCTTCACCGAGCAGGAGGCGGAACTCATCGCCTGGGTGCGCGAGCGCGAGGGGCACGTGAGCTGGGAGACGCTCCTGTGCGGCGCCGGCCTGGTGCGCCTGCACCGCGCCGTGGCCACCCTCGGCGGACACGGCAGCGAGGCCAACGCGGAGGACGCGGCGGAGGTGGTGGCCAGAGCAGATGCGGGCGATCGCGTGGCGGAGCGCACCCTGCAGATCTTCTTCGCGATGCTGGGCGGCTTCGCCGGCGACCTGGCCCTGAGCTTCGGCGCCTACTCGGGGGTGTACCTGGCGGGCGGCATCCTGCCCCGCCTACGGCCGCGCCTCATCGCCTCGGACTTCCGCAAGCGCTTCGAGAGCAAGGGCCACTACTCGCAGCTGCTGGCGCCCATCCCCACCGCGCTGATCACCGCGCCGGAGCCGGCCTTGCTCGGCTTGGCTGCCTTCTCCCCCTCGCAGGTGGCCGGCGCCTGCTGAGCGCTCGGCGAGGGCATCAGCCAGGCCTTAGCGTCGGCGCTGGCTGCTGGCGCAGGCGCGTTGGCGCTTCGCAGGCCGGCGAAATCGTGATGTTCCGCGTCCATCAGATGGCTCGGCACCACGTGCTGCAGGGATCTGAACATGGAGGCGATGCGTCCGGGGTGATCGCGCTCCCACTCACGTAGCAGGGCCTTGACGCTGCGGCGCTGGGAATTCTCCTGCGAGCCACACAGACGGCAGGGGATGATGGGGTAGCCCTGCAGCACCGCAAAACGCGCCAAGTCCCGCTCCTCGCAGTAGGCCAGGGGCCTGATCACGGTGCACTCGCCGTCCTCGCTCAGCAGCTTCGGCGGCATCGCCGCCAGCCGGCCGCCGTTGAACATGTTCATGAGCAGGGTTTCCAGGATGTCGTCGCGATGGTGGCCGAGGGCGATCTTGGTAAAGCCCTCCTCCCGCGCAAAGCGGTACAGCGCGCCGCGACGCAGGCGCGAGCAAAGGCCGCACATCGTGCGCCCCTCGGGCACCACCCGCTTCACCACGCTGTAGGTGTCCTGCTCCAGCACGTGCAGGGTCACCCCTCGCTCACGGCAGTAGTCCGGGAGCACCTGAGCCGGGAAGTGCGGCTGTTTCTGATCCAGGTTCACCGCGTCGAGGGTGAAGGGCACGGGGGCGGCCGCCTGCAGGTCGAGCAGCACGTCCAACATCGAGTAGGAGTCCTTGCCGCCCGACAGACACACCATGACCCGATCACCCGCCTCGATCATCGCGTAGTCGCCGATGGCCTGACCGACCTGGCGGCGCAAGCGCTTGCGAAGCTTTTTCTGCGTCACGGATTGGGATTTGCGCACGCCCTCAGCGGGCTCGGAAGACTGCATATGTCACATCGGGAACGAGTGGTTGGAGGGCGGCCGACGCTTGGGGTAGGGTAATGGCGACACTTGCAAACATTCGTTGCACGGATCGCCAGATCCCCCGTTTTCGGCCGAGTCCGCGGCAGACGCGCCGCTCTGGCCCCTCACCTCATTCGGGAAGACGCGATGAGCCAACTGCGCTGGGGCGCCGCCAAAGGGCGGACCATACGGGCCTGGGCCCAAGGGACGCAAGCCATCACCTGGGCACCCTGGTTGGCCGTGCTCGTCTGGCTCTTCGCCACGGTGGCAGCGGCCGACGAGGCCACCGCCCCCGTCACCGGCGCTGATCCGGCCCATTTCCCCGTGCCGCCGAGCCTGCACGCGGCAACGGACTTCTGGCGCCGCGTCTACACGGAAGTGGAGACCAGCCAAGGGTTCATCCACGACAACCGAGAGCTCGGTGTGGTCTACGAGGTAGTCGAACTCGGCGGTGAACTCTCGCGCCGCCAGCGCAGCCGCCTCGTGTCCAAGCGCATCACCCATTACCGACGCATCCTCGAGCGCCTGGCGAGCGGTGCGCGCTCAGGCCTCACCGACGAGCAACGCGAGGTGCTGAGCCTGTGGCCCGAGGACGTCACCAACGCCACCCTGGCGCAGGCCGCCAAGCGCCTGCGCTTTCAGTTGGGACAGGCCAATCGCTTCCGTGAGGGCCTCGCGCGTTCCGGCCGTTACCTCGATCACATCCGCGCGGAGTTCGCCGCCCTCGGCCTGCCCGAGGAACTGGCCCTGCTGCCCCACGTGGAGAGTTCCTACAATGCCGGCGCGCGCTCCCACGCCGCCGCCGTCGGCATGTGGCAGTTCACCCGTTCCACGGGGCGGCGCTTCATGCAGGTCGACCACGTGGTGGACGAACGCCTGGACCCCTACCTGGCCGCCGCGGCCGCCGCCCGCCTGCTGCAGCAGAACCATGAGGACCTGGGCGCCTGGCCACTCGCCCTCACCGCGTACAACCACGGCGTCGCGGGCATGCGTCGCGCCACCGTCAAGCTCGGCACACAGAACATCGGTGACATCGTCGAGCGCTACGACGGTCGCACCTTCGGCTTTGCCTCGCGAAACTTCTACGCCTCGTTCATCGCCGCCGTCCACGTGCATCAGCACGCCTCCCAGTACTTCGGCGACGTCACCCCGGCCAGTCCGGTGCCGCATCACGCGGTGGAGATTCCGGACTTCGTGCCGGCGGCGGCGCTGGCCGAGAGCCTCGGCACGGACCTCGACACCCTGCGCAAGCTCAACCCCGCCCTGCGCTGGCCCATCTGGCGCGGCGAGAAGCATGTGCCCAAGGGCTACGCACTACGCGTGCCGGCCACCCTCGATCTACTGAGCGCTCGTGAGGCGCTCGGCGCCGTGCCGGCGACCCAACGCTTCGCCCGGCAGACACCCGATGTGCAACACCGCGTGGAGCGCGGGGAGTCCCTATCGGTGATCGGCGCGCGCTACGGGGTCAGCGCCCGCGCCATCGCGGAACTGAACGGCCTGAAGTCCGCCCATCTGATCCGCGTCGGGCAAACCCTGAAGCTTCCCGTGCGCGCAACTCAGCGCGCACCGACGCCCGCGCCGGTCACGGCAAAGGCCATCTCCACCCCGGCGACAGCGAGCAGCCGACCGGCCGCGACCACGGCGGCAGTCGTCACAGCACCTGGCGGCACCTACCGGGTGCGTCGGGGGGACAGCATCTCCGTGATCGCCCGACGTCTGGGCGTGCGCCAGCGCGACCTGATCGCCGCCAATCGCCTCAGCAACGCCGACCGCCTGAGCGTGGGACAGATGCTGGTGGTCCCCGGCAAGGGACAGACCTTCGAGACCTACGTGCCCGAGGTGTACACGGTGCGCCGCGGTGACTCCGTGTGGGAGGTCGCCAAGCGCTTCGGCATCCCGCGCAATCGTATCGTGTCCCTGAACGCCCTGAAGAGCGGCCAGCACATCTTCATCGGGCAGAAGCTGCGCCTAAAGCCTGTGCTAGGTGCGGCCGGCGCCACCACGGCGGAGTAAGTCTACTCAGCCTTGCCGCGACGGCCGACGAAGTCGTCCATGCTCTTGCTGATGCCGAAGAAACTCATCACCGCATCGAACCACGCGGTGGGGAGCAGCCGGGCCAGGAAGACGGATAGCACGAACCTGGGCATGATCAGGCGCCTACGCCCGCGCCTGACGGCCTCCAGTGTGCGCTCGACCACGTACTCGGGCTCGAGGATCGGGAGTAGCCACGGGAAGCGCGTGCGCACGCCCTCGAACATCCCGGTGTTGATGTAGAAGGGGCACACCACCGTCGTGCGAATGCGGCTGTTCAGGCGCTTGAGCTCGAGCCGCAGGGAGTCATCGAAACCGATCGCGGCAAACTTGCTGGCGCAGTAGTCGGTCAAGCGGGCCGTGCCGACGAGGCCACCTGCGGAGGCGATGGTCACGATGTGGCCGGCATCGCGCCGAACCATGGCGGGCAGAAAGGCGCGGGTCAGCCAGAACAGGGCCAAGGTGTTGACCGCGAAGGTGCGTTCGATCTGCTCGTCGCTGATCTCGAGCAAGGGGCGGCCAGAGACGATTCCCGCATTGTTGATCAGGATATCCACGGCCGGACAGGCATGCTGGATCTGATCAGCCGTGGCAGCGATCGCGCGCCGGTTGCTGAGATCGCACGGGTAAGGCAGCAGCCGGCCGCTACCACCGGCGTCGGCTTGGGTCTGCAGATCCTTCAGCCCATCGGCATCCACATCCACCGCGTGTACAGTGGCCCCGGCGCCCAACAGGCGCTCGGTCATCAACCGACCCAAGCCGCTGGCGGCACCGGTGATGACGATGTGAAGACCGTTGAAGTCGACCATAAGCGTTCCGCTTCTCCGTTTGCGCTCGCGCGTGACACCCTACCCTGGGTAAACGCGGCGAAAGTATATACAACCCATCACCGACGCTGGAGCGTCGCAGTCCAACAGCTTCGGGGAGTCCCGCTCTATGTCGAAGGCGCCATACGCAGGCAGCACCGTGTTGGTCACGGGCGCCACGGAGGGCATCGGTCGTGCGTGTGCACTGCAACTGGCCGACGTGCGAGCTAAGCTCGTCCTGGGCGCGCGCAACACCGAGCGCCTCGAACAGATCGCCAGCGAGTGCCGTGAACTCGGGGCGCAGGTGCTCACCCAGCCGACCGACGTTAGCCGAGAGGCCGACTGCCAGCGCCTGGTGGAAGCGGGCATCGCCGAGTTCGGCGGTTTGGACACGCTGGTGTGCAACGCTGGCAGCACCATGTGGGCCCGCTTCGATCAACTGGAGAGCCTCGACGTCTTCCCCCACCTGCTGCAGGTCAACCTGATGGGCGCCGTGAACTGCATTCGCCACGCCCTGCCTGCCCTGCGCGCCTCGGGCGGCCGCCTGGTGGCGGTCGCCAGCGCGGCGGGGATGACGGGCGTGCCGGAACGTACCGCCTACGCGGCCAGCAAGCACGCCTTGGTCGGCTTCATGGACAGCTTGCGTATCGAGCTGCGCGACAGGGGGGTGAGCGTGACCGTGGCGGCCCCGGATTTCGTCCTCACCGAGACCCATCGTCGCGCGATCGGTGCTGACGGTAAGGCGCTCGGCACCTCACCGATGCAGGAAGGCAAGCTGCTGACCGCGTCGCGCTGCGCCGAGATGATTCTGGCGGACACCTGGGCGCGCAAGCGCCTGTGCCTGACCTCCAGCCGCACGCGCTTAGGGCTGCTGCTGAAGCCCTTCCTACCGGCGCTACTGGATCGGATCGCCGCGAAGGCTATCGAGCAGCGGCGCTAGGCGGGGTCGCGGGGGCCAGCTGCTGGTCGTCGGTGCAGATCGCCACGACCTCGTCGTCCATCGCGGGCTCTGGAGCACAACACTCGAGCGCCTGCTCGAGCAGGTGGGCGGCTTCCGCCGCGCGCCCTTGCATGAGACGCACGCGACCCAAGCGCTGCAGCACCCGGCCGTGGGGGGGATGGGCAGCGAGGTAGCGCTCGAGAACGTCTGCCGCGGCCGACGACTCCTGGCGCTCCAGCAGATGGTCCGCGGTGCGGATCGCCAGCATCAATGCCCTTCTCTGCAAGCGCCTAACTCCCCTTAGCGGTGCGGTGATTCCCGACACATCGCTATGGTACTCAGCCCCAGGAGAGTAGGTGTGAACTTAGATCACAGGTCCGCGGCTTGAACGTAATAACTTGTGGGCAAGCCCTAAAGTCACCAGTGAATCCCCCGCGTGAGCTGGGCGAAGGCGATCTGCTCGGCACTGCGCGGCAGGCGCTTGCCGTCCGTCCCCTTGGGGCTGTCCGGGAACAGCTTGAAGGCCGTGTTCATGCCCACCTGGACCAGATTCGGCGCCAGCAAATGGGCGATTTCGGCGAAGATGCCCAATCGTGTCGCCACGCGATGCGGCCGGCGGATGATCGCATCGACGATCATGTCCGCCGCCTCCTCGGGGCTGATCGTCGGCACGTTCTGGTAGATCTTGGTCGGCGCGATCATGGGCGTGCGCACGAGCGGCATGTTGATCGTGGTGAAGCGCACGTCCGCGTCGTTGAACTCGGCCGCGGCACAGCGCGTAAAGGCGTCGAGGGCGGCCTTCGAGGCGACGTAGGCGGAGAAGCGCGGCGCGTTGCTCAGCACACCGATCGAGGAGATGTTGATGATGTGGCCGGCGCGGCGCTCCACCATGCCCGGCAGGATGCGCAGGATCATGCGCAGGGCGCCGAAGTAGTTCAGCTGCATCGTGCGCTCGAAGTCGTGGAAGCGCTCGAAGCTGTGCTTCAGCGAGCGACGGATCGAGCGACCGGCATTGTTGATCAGCACATCGACCGTACCGATCGTCTCCTCGATCTGCTTCACGGCGGTGTCCACCGCCTCCACGTCGGAGATATCGCAGGTGACGATATGGGACTCGCCGCCCGCCTCGTCGATCAGCTTCTTGGTCTTCTCGAGCTTGGAGAGCTTGCGCGCGACGAGCACGACGCGACCGCCCGCTGCACCGATCTTCACGGCCGCCGACTTGCCGATACCCGAGGAGGCACCGGTCACCACCACCACCTTGCCCTTCACGGCACCGCTCAGCGTTCGATCGACGTGCAGATCGGGGTCGAGGTGGCGCTCCCAGTAATCCCATAGGCGCCACGCGTAGTCCTCGAGCTCGGGCACCGCGATGGCGCTATCGGCGAGGGCAGCGTCCGTGGCGCGACGATCGAAGCGCGTGGGGTAGCCGATGAAGCGCAGCACCTGCTCGGGAATCTGCAGATCTTCGAGCAGCGCGTCCTTAGCCCGCTGCACCGGCGCCAGGGCACCGATGCCACGCAGGAGCGCCGTCGGCACGAAGGAGAGCATGCGCGCATCGAAGCGCAGGGCCATCTCCGGCGCGTGACCGGCACGGGCGAAGAGGTTCAGCATGTCGCCCACCCGGCGTGCCTTGTCTTCGGTCAGGTGGAAGCACTCGCCATCGAGCCCTGGCTTGTGGGCGATGTGATCCATGGCGTCGGCCACGAAATCGACGGGCACGATGTTGATACGACCGCCCTCGAGGCCGATCGTCGGCATCCACGCAGGCAGCATGTGACGCATGCGCTGAATGAGCTTGAAGAAGTAGTAGGGCCCATCCACCTTGTCCATCTCGCCGGTCTGCGAGTCACCCACCACCACGCCGGGACGGTAGATACGGAAGGGAATGCTGCAATCGTTGCGCACGACACCTTCCGCGTCGTGCTTGCTGCGATAGTAGGGGTCGTCGAGGCCCGTGGCCTCCTCGAACATATCCTCGCGGAAGACGCCGTCGTAGAGGCCCGCGGCAGCGATCGAACTCGTATGGTGGAAGCAGCCCGCCGCGAGGCGCTCAGCGAGCTCCACGACGTGGCGCGTGCCGTCGACGTTGGCCTTGTACTGCTGCTCCTCGTTGCGCGTGAGGTCGTAGATCGCCGCCAGGTGGAACACGTGATCCACCTTGCCCTTCAGGGCGTCGACCTGCTCCTCGGCGAGGGCGCAGTTCGCCTTGGTGATATCGCCCTCGAGGAAGGTCACCCGCGTGCCATCGGTCTTCCAATAGCGCAGCAGATCGGCGGTGCGCGCATCGGAGGCGTCGCGCACGAGCACGTGCACATGACCCGTGCGGGCGAGGAGCCGACGCACGACTCGCTTGCCGATGAACCCCGTTGCCCCGGTGACGAAATAGGCCATGCTGCTCCCCGTGATGTGACAGGCGCCCGTCACCTAGGCCCGCAGACCTACGTGCCGGTACGTCAGGTGGCGCCGAAGGCGCCGGCGGTAGTCGAGGCGCGGCCAAGAACAACCGCGGCGGATAAGTCGTCGAAAACATAACCCACGCTCGTGTAGATTGACAACGCGCCACCTTCTGCGGCCTTGACTCCGGGGAGCCGCGCCCAGATATCCCCAACATTTACCGCAATACGAGGGTCCGAGATGACTCGCATCTTCCTGTTCCTAGCCACGAACGCTGCCGTGCTGGTGGTGGTGAGCGTGGTGTTTTCGCTGCTAGGCCTCGAGGGCACGATCAACCGCCAAACGGGCGGATTGGACCTGACCGGCTTGCTCGTGATGTCTGCGTTAATCGGCTTCACCGGCTCGTTGATCTCCCTGTTCAGCTCCAAGTGGATGGCCAAGCGCAGCATGGGCGTGCAGCTGCTGGATGTGGACAATCCCCGCGATCAGAACGAGCGCTGGCTGGTGGACACGATCCGTCGCCAGGCCAAAGAGGCGGGCATCGGCATGCCGGAAGTAGGCATCTGGAATGCCCCCGAGATGAACGCCTTCGCCACGGGCTGGAACCGCAACAACGCGTTGGTCGCCGTAAGCGTGGGGCTCCTGCGCGGCATGAAGGCGGACGAGGTCGAGGCCGTGCTCGCGCACGAGATCGCCCACGTGGCCAACGGGGACATGGTGACGCTCACCTTGATCCAGGGCGTCGTCAACACCTTCGTCGTGTTCGCCTCGCGCCTGGTCGGCTACATCGTGGATCGTGCCGTCTTCCGCACGGAAAGCGGCCACGGCCCGGGCTACTTCATCGTCTCTATCGTCATGCAGATGGTGTTCAGCGTGCTCGCGAGCATGATCGTCATGTGGTTCTCGCGCTACCGCGAGTTCCGCGCCGATGCGGGCGGCGCACGCCTGGCCGGCCGGGAGAAGATGATTGGCGCCCTGGACCGCCTGCGCACGGGCGGCGGCGAGCTTCCGGACGAGATGGCCGCGATGGGCATCTCCGGCGGACGCACCGGTGGCCTGAAGAAGCTCTTCATGACCCACCCGCCCCTGGAAGACCGCATCGCAGCCCTGCGCCAGGGGGGCTGACCCTCGGTGAGGCTCGGCGGCACCCCTCAGGCGTCGCCGGGCGCCACCCGCTGAGCCGCCTGGATGCGGAAGCGGGCCGCGGCCGCGATCAAGGCCGAGACGAAGGCCGAGGTGATCGTCATGGTTACCCGCAGCCCCTCCGACTCCAGGGGCATCTCATCCGTCGCGTAGAGCATGATGATCAGGGCGAGCACTGCCCAGATGCCGGCGCGAATCCCCGCCAAACGCAACTCATCGCGCAGGCTCTTCGGATCCTCCAGGGCCGGCGCATCCATCTGGTAAGCCACGTAGCCACACATCAGCGCCGGCAAGATACCGAAGCGCATGGAGCCGACGAAGCTCGCCGCGAAGCTGAACTGCGTGTCATTGGCCGACAGCCCGAACACGAGGGCGGACATGGAGGTGCTGATGACGAAACAGATGAGCGTCATCAGGGCGTAGAAGCCGTAATAGCGCGCGGGGTTGCGGGGCGACCGATAGGCCTCCGCGTGGGCGACGAAGACCACTGCCATCGGCACCACGTACATGCTGATCGCGTAGAGGCTCCAGCGCACCGTGTCGAAGGCGAAGTGTTCCAGGGCATTCGGCGGCTGGAACAGCATGTTGTAGACCACCACCGAGACCTCACGACCGATGGCCACAGCGGCCACGATCGCCGCAGAGAACAGCAGCAGATGGCGGTAGGTGTGGCGCAGGCGCACCTGGCGCGGGTCGCCCCCGAGGCGCGCGACGGTCTTCCACATCTCCTCCTCGTTCGGGCTGCCGTACACCACGATGCACGCTAACAATCGACATAGCCACCGGATCAATTGATCGAGCTTTTCGATCAGTTCCAGCGTCTTGGTGTAGTGCGGCTCGGCCCCCTTCCAGTTCGCCACCTTCTCCGAGGTCTCGTTGAAGGAGATACAGATCTGCCCCCATTTCAGGGACGGCTCCTGGAAGAAGCGGTGATAGGAATGCTGGTCCGCGTAGCTCTGGATCTGCCCGAACAGCAGGCAGGCACGCGCCCAGCGATACTCCACCGTATCGGCCGAGCGATCGAAGTCTTCCTTGGCCAGGCTATCCGCCAGCAGGTTGGCGATGCAGGCCTCGCGATGAGCCTCGTCCACCCCCTGCAGGCCGGCGCCACGCAAGGAGGTGTAGACGTCTTGTGCCCGGCGCGGTATTGCGAACAGGTTGTACACCACCCCGCGCAGGACCAGCACGGGATTGAGCGGGCTCTCCCAGGTGAGCAGGAAGAAGAACACCAGGATCACCATCACCGGCACCACCAAGCCAGCGGTGATGCTCGCGAGGTAGGCGGCGGCATCCGCCGTGGCGGGGTTGAACAGGGCGTCGATGAGAGGCCGCAAGGGGGTCCACACGGTCACCAGCATGAGGTACAGCAGGGCCATGATCAGGGCGTAGCTCGCGGTGCCGATGCCGTACAGCCCCTTCGGGGCCTGGTAGCGCGGCAGGGTCGGCTCGTCGCCGAGGGTGAGCACACGCGCGGTGAAGGAGCGCGAGGCGAGCACCAGGGTCAGGATGGCGCCAGCAGCTTGAACCAGGCGAAAGGCGATTTCCGATCCCATGGTGGTGGCCCGCTAGAGCAGGTACGTGTCGATGCCTTCGAGGAACAGATCGTACTGGGTGTCGACCGCACCCTTGATCCCTACCGCAGGCATACCGGTGACCACGTGGCCTTGGAAGAGCACCCAACCGGCCGCGTCCAACACCCCGAGGCTGACCACGTACCCGAGCTCCTGGAACACCCACTCGAGCAGCGGTCGGCGGCGATGGTGGCGCGCGAGGTTGACGCCCATGTGGCGACCCTGACGCAGCGCCACCTGAGCGGTGGCGGCGTTCGATCCACCCCCATCCACCTCGGCGCAATCGCCGGCAGCGAAGACCCGCTCGAGCGTGCGCCCCTCACGCTGCACCTGGCCGTAACGGTTGGTGGTCATCGGGCAAGGCGAGGGTTTCACGCCGGTCATCAGCAACGTCAGGTTGGACGCCATCTCCTGCACGGCGCCGTCCTTGCCGCCTCGACGAAAACGCAGCACCTCGCCATCCTGAGCCTCGAACTGTGAGTGGGGACACCATTGCACGCCCACGGCCGTCAGGCGCTCCAGCGCGTAGCGCCTGACGCGATCGGGCATTTCGCCGAGCGGTGCATGCCCCTGGTCGAGCAAGCGTACGGCGCCGCTGGCCCCCAGGCGCCGCATCGCCTCCGCCAGCTCACAGGCGAACTGCACGCCGCTCGCGCCGGCACCGACCACGCTCACGCGCACGGCAGCGCCAAACTCATCGCGCAGCTCGCGCAGGCGCTGGTGCAAATCGAGGTGACGCAACTCGCGCAGGGTGAGCACGTTCGGCGCCCCAGGCACCTCCAGGTTCGGTTCGCCGCCACAGGCCAGCACCAGATAATCCGCGGCCACGTGCTGCAGCGCCTCGGCATCGCCGGCCAGACGCACCGGCACGCTGCGCGCTTCGCTCCACGCCGCCAGATCGTCGACGCTAAAGCCACTCTCGCGCGCTCCCAACCAGCCCTGTACGTGATCGAAACGCATCCGATCGGCGAACTCGGCGAAGGGAATCTGCAACTCCTCCAAGGGCCTGGAGGCGGACTCGTGCAGGTGAGTGAGCTTTAGGTGATGGGCGGCGGGATCGATCAAGGTCAGATCGACCGCCGGCAACTGAGCGCGCAGCGAAGTGAGGCAAGCAAGACCTGCGTAACCGCCGCCGACCACGGCAACCCGCGTCATGCGCATACCTCCCGGTGGCAGAAGATGGCAGGTGGCGACCCGCTACGTGTATCGTCTCCGCGGGTCTCGTGCATCACGTCGAAAGGAGCGGCGCCCTCACCGCGCCCCAGGGGCCCGGCACGCCGCGGGAGAAGCTCTTGAATCCTCTGTTCCAGCACCATCCCAGCCTCGAAGCGCACTTGCCGCATCTCGCTCTCGGCACCTATCCATCCGCCATCCAGCGACTGGGCGGGCTGGAGCGCGCTTGCGACGCGTCCGCACTTTACCTCAAACGTGATGACGCTGCCGATCCCACCTACGGCGGCAACAAGCTGCGCAAGTTGGAGTACCTGCTGGCCGAGGCCAAGGCCAACGGTGCGCGCAAGGTCATGACCTTCGGCGCTGTGGGCTCCAACCACGCCCTGGCCACGGCGATCCACGCCAAGCGCCTCGGCCTCGGTGCCATCTCCATGCTCGTGCCTCAGGTGCTCTCGAGCAAGGTGTGTCGCAATCTGCTCGCCCACCATCTGGCCGGCGCCGAGATGCACCACTACCCCGATGAGCAAGCACTCGGCGACGCCGTGCGCTACCAGCTCGATCGCCACGAGCGCATGGACGGCATCGCGCCCACCGTCGTGCCCGGGGGCGGCACCTCCGCACTCGGTGCCGTCGGTTTCGTGGCCGCCGGGTTCGAGCTGGCCAATCAGGTCGCGGCCGGCGAACTGCACGCGCCCGCCCGCATCTATATGGCCTTTGGCACCACCGGTACGGCGGCCGGACTTGCGGTCGGCCTGCGCGCCGCAGGCCTCGATTGCGAAGTCGTGGCCGTGCGCGTCACCGCCGAACGCTTCGGTAACGAAAAGCGTATGCGTACGTTGATCCGACAAACCTCCTCCCTCCTGCACGAACGCAGCGGTGGCAGCTTCCCTACCCTCGGCCCACAAGACTGTCGAGTCACGGTGCGCCACGACTGCTTCGGCGGCGAGTACGCGCGCTACACCCCACCGGCCATCGAGGCCGTGCGCCGCACCTACGAGAGCGACGGCGTGGTACTGGAAGGCACCTACACGGGCAAGGCCATGCTAGCCCTTCAAAAGGATCTACAAGACCCAAGAGTCGCGGGCCAGCCCAGCCTCTTCTGGAATACCTACAACTCGCGTCCCCTCGCCATCGACGGCATCGACTACCGCCAGCTACCTAGCGTATTTCATCGCTACTTCGAGCAACCCATGCAGGCGCTCGACGCGCAGATGGAAGCCGTGTTCGGCAACCGCTAGGCGGCCGCCGCACGGCGGTCGGTGGCGCTCGAGCCCGCCCAGACGATCAGCGCGGAAACCGCCAGGGGCACCAGCCGCTCGAGCCAATCCCCCGGCGAGTCGGCCAGCCAATGGGCCAGGACCGTGAGGCCGGCACCGGCGCCCATGGCCGCCAGGCGCACCGGCACCGGAATCGTCCGTCCCAACAGCATGGTCACCACCAGCGGGCCGAAGGCGGACCCCACCGCATGCCAGGCGAACAGTACGCGCGAGAAGATGGACTGGGGCGCGTAGAGGGCCAGGCCTAAGGCGAAGGCACTCAGGCCGAGCACCACCGCTCGGGAGGTGAAGAGGGAAATACGCTCATCAGCACCGCGGCGCAGATCGTGCGATACGGAGGAGGCAGCCACGAGCAGCTGGCTGTCCGCCGTGGACATGATCGCCGACAGCACCGCCGCCAACATGATGCCCGCCACCACCGGCGGAAACAGAGTCGCGGTCAGCCCGTAAAAGGCTTGCTCCCCGCCGGCCCCCGCCGGGTCCAGCAGGATCCGCGCGCACCACCCGGTGAACAGCATGCCGGCGTACACCACCACGGCCCAGCCGATCGCGATGACCTTGGCCCGGCGCAGGGCCTGATCATCGCCCAGGGCCATGAAGCGGTTGAGCACGTGCGGCTGCCCCGGGTAGCCGAGACCGATTCCCAAGGTGCCCGCCACGAAGCCGATCGCCGCTGGCGCGCCTCTCGCGCCGAACAGGCCGCCGCCGGCGCTCGATCCAAGATGCTCCCAGAGCGGACCCACGCCACCCACGGCCAGCACGCCAGCGAGGGGCAGCACGAGCGCCGTCAGCGCCATCAATACGCCCTGCACGCTGTCCGTCACGCTCACCGCCCAGAACCCGCCGAGCAGGGTGTACAGCACGACGATCGCCGCACCGATCAGAACGCTTAGCTCGGCATCCAGCCCGAACTGGCTATCGAAGGCCGCCCCCGCCGCCTGGAACTGCGCCGCGACGTAGAAGCCGAAGGACACCAGGATGATGAGACTGCCAAGGCGCGCCACCGTGAGGGACCGTGACCCACCATCGGTAGCCGCCACCACGTCCGTCAGCGTCACCGCACCAGTCGTCTTCGCCAGCGAACGAAGGCGCGGCGCGATGAGCACCCAGTTGATGAAGAACCCGCTCAGGGTGGCGGGAAACAGCCACAGGGCCGGCAGGCCCCACGCGTAGGCCGCCCCGCTGACGCCGAGCAACGTCCACGCTGAGGAGGAGGAGGCACTGGCGCTGATGGCGGCGACGAAGCCGCCGAGGTTGCGCCCACCGAGGAAGAAATCTACGGAGTCGTGCGTGCGCCGGCTCGCCCACCAGCCGATGGCGATCAGCAACACCTGGTAGGTCACCAGCGTGATCAGCACGATCACGCGCTCATCGCTCACGCGCGCAACACCACCGGCGTGTTCTCACGGGTGGCCAACCAGATCTCCATCATCGCCTCGTTGGAGACGGCGACGCAGCCATTGGTCCAGTCCTTGGTGAGCAAGCCGCGGTAGGGACGGCGCGCCTCGTTGGGCATGCCGTGAATCATGATGTTGCCGCCCGGTCTTACGCCAGCGGCACGGGCTCGCGCGCGGTCATGGGCGTTGGGATAGGACACGCGCACCGAGAGAAAGAAGCGGCTGTTGATGTTCTTGAAGTCGATGACGTAGCGACCTTCCGGGGTTCGGTTATCGCCTTCGCGCTCCTTGTGACCGCGGGGGTTGGCGCCGAGCACGCAAGGGAACACGCGCACGGTGCCGTCGCTGCGGTACATGATCACCTGGCGGCGCGCCTTCTCCACCACGATCTCCCGCGCCGGCGTCCAGTCCAGACGGTGAAGCGCGGCATCGCTGCGCACGGGCACCAAGCCCCCCACGCTGATACCAGCCAAAGCACCTAGCACGGCACGCCGGCGCGCGCAGGCCTGCGCGTCGTCTCGTTGGTGAGTCATGAGCATCTCCTGTCATCAGCCAGGAGGTGAGCAAGGGGCGTGATCCATCGCATGTCGATGCCGAGCATAGACTGTCGCTCGCCCTTGCGCCTACCCCGGCGGCCTGTCACGGTCTTCCTTCTTACCTGAGAGAAGCTGAACGAGGGCTGACTGCGTGCAGGCGCCGGGCTGGGAGTTCTGGATAGATCGCGGCGGCACCTTCACGGACATCGTGGCGCGCGCCCCTGACGGCAGCGTTCAGTGCCGGAAGTTTTTGAGCGAGGCACCGGAGCGCTACACGGACGCCGCCGCCCACGGCGTGCGTTCGATCCTGCGCGAAGCGAAGGACGCTGGGCGTGCGCCAGTTCACGCCATCCGAATGGGCACAACGGTCGCCACCAACGCCTTGCTTGAACGCGAGGGCGACCCCTGCGTCCTGCTCACCACCGCTGGATTCGCCGATGCCCTCACGATCGGTGACCAGTCGCGCCCGGAGCTCTTCGCGCGCGAGATTCACCGACCACCGCCGCTCTACGCCCAGGTGATCGAAGCCGCGGAGCGCATAGGGGCTCGGGGCGAGGTACTGCAAGCGCTCGATCCGCAGGCCCTGCGAGCCCCACTACAGGCCGCCCTCCAGGCGGGCATCACCAGCCTCGCCATCACCTTCCTGCACGGCTATCGCTACCCGCAGCACGAGCGCACGGCGGCCGTCCTCGCCCGCACCCTGGGCTTCACCTATGTGAGCGTCTCCAGTGAGGTCTTACCCCTGCCGCGCCTCACCGGCCGCGGCGATACCACGGTCGCCGATGCCTACCTCTCGCCCTTGCTGATGCGCTACGTCACCCAGTTCCAAGCGGCGCTGGCCGAGCCCGAAGACGCCAGCGGCCCCACGGTGACGCCGCAGCGACTCCTCTTCATGCGCAGCCATGGTGGGTTGACCGAAGCGGAGCACTTCCGCGGCAAGGACGCGGTGTTGTCGGGCCCCGCCGGCGGGGTGGTCGGCATGGTGCGCACGGGTGATGCGGTTGGCCTCCACACACTGATCGGCTTCGACATGGGGGGCACCTCCACCGACGTCGCCCTCTACGCGGGGGAACTGGAGCGCACCCAGGACAGCGTGGTGGCCGGCGTACGCCTGCGAGCGCCGATGCTGCGCATCGACACGGTGGCCGCCGGTGGCGGGTCGATTCTGAGCTTCGAGGACGGTCGCTTCCAGGTCGGTCCCGCCTCGGCGGGCGCGGACCCCGGCCCCTGCTGCTACCGTCGCGGCGGCCCTCTCACGGTGACCGACGCCAACCTGCTGCTCGGCCGCTTGGAGCCTCGCTACTTCCCGAAGGTCTTCGGACCTAACGCGGACCAGGCGCTCGATCTCACCGCGGTAAAGGAACGCTTCGATGCACTGACGGACGAGATCAATCGAGCGAGCGAACAAATTTATTCGCAAGAGGATGTCGCCGAAGGCTTCCTGCGCATCGCCGTCGACAACATGGCGAGTGCCATCAAGCGCCTCACCGTGCAGCGCGGATTCGATCTCGCGCGCTTCACCCTGTGCTGCTTCGGCGGCGCGGGCGGTCAGCACGCGTGCGCGGTGGCGGACGCCCTCGGCCTGCGTCGGGTCTTCATCCATCCCTACGCGGGCGTGCTCTCCGCCTACGGTATGGGCCTTGCCGACATCCGCGAGATCCGCCAGCACCCGGTCGAGGCGAAGCTCAGCGAGACGCTCCTCGGCGAGCTCGCACCCACCCTGTCGGCACTGGAGGCACAGGCGGGGCAGCCCCTGCGAGCCCGCGCCGGCAGCGCATCCTCCTTGCGCTTCGAACACCGCGCCCACCTTCGCTACGAGGGCACGGACACCCCCCACGCCACGCCCCTCAACGACGCGACGAGTATGGCGCAGGCCCTCGCCACCCTGCACCAGCAGCACTACGGCTACGCGCATCGCGATGGCGTCATCGTCGTCGAGTCCATCGAGGTGGAAGCCATCGCGCCCGGCGCGGACATCCAGACGGGCGATGCACCGGCTGACACCACGCCGGCGCCTCGCATCGATGCCGAGGCCGCTGCCCTCGTGCACGAGGTCTACTTCGACGGTGACTGGCGACGCACCCCTTACTTCCTACGCGAGCGATGCGAGGCGCCGGGCCGCATCGAAGGCCCCGCCATCATCGTGGATGCCAACGGCACCACCGTGATTTCCCCGGGCTGGTCAGCCACCCTGGATCCCCAAGGCCACCTGCTGCTGGAGCGGCACGCGCTCGGCAAGCAAGCACCCGGCGCGCACGTCTCTCGCCACGCCGACACCGACGCCGACCCCGTCCTGCTCGAGCTCTTCAACAACCGTTTTCGCCACATCGCGGAGCAGATGGGCACGGTGCTGCAGCACACCGCGTCCTCGGTCAACATCAAGGAGCGCCTGGACTTCTCCTGCGCCGTCTTCGACGCCCAGGGAGGCCTGGTCGCCAACGCACCTCACATGCCCATTCACCTAGGCTCGATGGGCGAGAGCGTGCGGGCCGTGATCCGCGGCGAAGCACAGCTTGGGCGCACGCCGCGACCGGACGACGCCTTCCTGCTGAACGCGCCCTACGCCGGTGGCACTCACCTCCCGGACCTCACCGTGGTGAGCCCGGTGTACCTGCGGGAGTCGGCGCAGGCGCCCGATTTCTACGTCGCCTCGCGCGGCCATCACGCGGACATCGGCGGCACCACCCCGGGCTCGATGCCTGCCTTCAGTGAGCACATCGATGAGGAGGGGGTACTCTTCGATCACTTCCCGCTGGTGCAGGCGGGCCTGCTGAACGAGGCAGCGCTACGCGATCACCTGGCGGCGGGCCGCTGGCCGGCACGGGCGCCGGAGCGAAACGTCGCCGACCTACAGGCACAGCTAGCCGCCAATGCACGCGGCCGACTGGAACTGGAGCGCGCGGCGGCACACTTCGGCATCAACGTGCTGAGCGCCTACACCACCCACGTGCAGCACAACGCCGAGGAGTGCGTACGCCGCGCGATCGCGCGCTTGCCAGCGGCTGGCCAGTTCGACTACCCCCTGGACAACGACCTGCAGATCCGCGTCCGGGTGGCCCTCGATCCGAAGGCGCGCACGGCGGTGGTCGACTTCACCGGCACCTCGGCGCAGGCCTCGAACAACTTCAACGCGCCGGCGGCCGTATGCCGCGCCGCCGTGCTGTACGTGTTTCGCACCCTGGTCGATCGCGACATCCCCATGAACGAAGGCTGTCTGGCGCCGATCGAACTGACCATACCCGAAGGCTCCATGCTCGACCCTCGCGCGCCGGCCGCCGTGGTGGCCGGCAACGTCGAGACCTCCCAGTGCGTCACCGACGCCCTGTACGGGGCCCTCGGCGTGCAGGCTGGCGCCCAGGGCACGATGAACAACATCACCTTCGGCAACGACACGCACCAGTACTACGAGACCCTGTGCGGGGGCACCGGCGCCGGGCCGGGCTACGCCGGGGCGAGCGCCATTCACTCCCACATGACCAACTCCCGCCTCACGGACGCGGAGATCCTGGAATGGCGCCTACCCGTGCGCGTGGAGGCCTTCATGATCCGCCGAGGCTCCGGGGGACGGGGTCGCTGGTGCGGCGGCGACGGCGTCGAGCGCCGCCTGCACTTCCTCGAGCCCATGCGACTCTCCCTGCTCACGAACAATCGCCGTCAGGGCCCCTTCGGCTTGCAGGGGGGCGGCTCAGGGCAGGCGGGCGAGAATCTGCTACTGCGTGCGGACGGCAGCGAGGAGCACCTGGCGGCGAGCACCCAGGTGGAGGTGGACGCCGGCGATACACTCGTGATCAGGACGCCTGGGGGCGGTGCTTTCGGCGCGGAAACACGCTGAGCAGAAGAATCCCGGCGATGAAACCGCCGATGTGGGCGCGGAAGGCCACGCCGCCACCGCCCTCACCCACGGGCGCGGCCTGGGAGGCCAACAGCTGCAGCGCGAACCAGGCGCCCAGCACGAGCACGGCCGGCAGCGGGATCGGCCGCAGAAAGAAGAACGGCGGGAACAACACCGACACCTTCGCCGTGGGAAACAGGATCATGTACGCGCCGAGGATGCCCGAGATGGCGCCGCTCGCGCCGATCATCGGTACCGTCGAGGTGGGATCGGGTATCGCCTGCGCAAGCGCTGCCGCCACGCCGCAGGCGAGATAGAAGAGGGCGAAACCGACGTGTCCCAACTCCGACTCGACGTTATCGCCGAAGACCCACAGGTAGAGCATGTTCGACCCGATATGCAGAATCGAGCCGTGCAGGAACATGGAGCTGAACACGGTGGCCACGGGCGGCACCAGGGTGAGTTCCGAAGGCAGCGAGGCGAGGCCGAAGAGCACCTTAGGCGTAAGCCCCAGGCTGAGCACTGCCAGCTGATTCGCCCGCCCTAGCGAGAGCTGCCAGACGAACACCCCCACGCAGGCGATCAGCACCAGCACGGTGATCACCGGAGTCAGGGTGGCGGGGTTCTCGTCACGAATCGGGATCATCGATAGCTTCGACCGTTCTGCGAACGTCACCGTTCCCCACAGGCGATCAGGGGCACGCGGGGCTCGCCCCTCTCAGCCGATGCGAAGGACACGGCGGTAGAAGGGGATCACCTGTTCAGCGTCCGCGGTCACCAGGCTGTTGTCCAGCAGACTGGCGGGCGCGCGGTCCGCCTCCACCATCTGCGCCAACTGTCCCCGGAGGTGCTGCCAGTAGGCATCGCCGTCCTCATTCTCGCCTAAGAAAATCAGCGGCGTCGCATCGGCGAGGCCGAGCTTCATGTCGGTTAGCGTCAGCCCCACTTCCTCGAGTGTGCCCACGCCGCCCACCAGAAAGATGTTGAAGCTGGCGATGTCGAACCAGCGCTGGCGAATATGGCGTGAGGACTCCTGAAACACCTGGTAGAACTGAGCCAGGCGGTTGTGGCGCTGATCCTCGATCTCCAGGTAGCTCGCCCCCACCAGCATGTCGAGTTCGCGGCCGACCGTGGCCGCCGCGCGCATGGCGCCCGGCCCGCCGCCCGTAATCACCGCCAGGCGTCCGCCGAAGAAGTCCTGCAGCTCGATCAGAAGCTGGCGCAAGCGAGACTCCTCCCGCTCCCCGAGGGCGCGCGAAGAGCCGTAGACAGCCACAACGATCGAGGTCATGAAGCGATCGATCTCGTCGATCTCGCAAAAGTATCCCCGCGTGCCGCGGACCACGTACTTCACCAGGTGACCAAGATCGCGGTTCAACCAATAGACGTCGACGCCGAGATCGACGTAGTCCGCCAAGCGCGCATGATCGCGCGCCGACAGGTAGAAGCTGTGTTCGTAGGAGGCGTTGTCGAACACCAGGGCGCGCACCAGGCCCCGTCGCATACGGTCGAGGAGATCCGCGTGCTCCGTCAGGTTCGGGAAATAGCGCAGCAGGTGCACACCCTGGCGCTCACCGAGCAGCGCCGTCGCGTGCTCCTGGATCGTACTCGGCGCGCGCACGGCGAGGCGCCCCGGCTGCAACGACCCGACGGCGCGGGGCGTCACCCACTCGGGCATCTCCTTCGGCAGCGGATCGCTGACCACGGCCGCGTGGCGTGCCTCGTAGGTGCGCTCGCCGTTGGCTGGGTAGGTGAACACCTCACACAGCGCCTGGTAGTCGCCGGGCTGGTACAGGCTTGCCGAGTTATCGGCTCGCGGCGGCGGCGGCCGACGTGCTGGCGGAATGTCGTCGCCGGCATCCGCATGGTAGAGGCTAGCGTAGACGCTAGGGTTGACGACGACGTTATCCGTGCTGTTGAAGAGCTCCAGAAAGGTGCGTGTACTTGCCGTCTGCACCGGGTCCAGGGCGACCGCCTCCAGATGGCCGCCCATCGGTGAGGGGCGGCTGTCGAGCATCGCGAAGTGCTTGAACAAGAACGCGGTGCAGGAGGTGATCAGCCCCTCCCCGGGCGCGAGCACCAGATTCTGCACCGGCCGCGGCATCTGCAAGCGGTTGAGTAAGGTGCGTCCCTCCGCCGCGGTAAGCACGGTCCAGATATCTTGCGCGCTGAGCTTACGGGCGAACTCGTAGATCTGCAGGTGCGGCGGGATGACCACCCGCCCGTCATTGGTGATGGAGAAGCCCGCGGGGAGCTTGAACTGATTGCGCTGATAGCCATCGAAGATCTCGCTGGCGCTCAGGCGACGCTCCTCCGGACAGTAGAGCAGTCGGCCCACGGCGAGGCCCGGCAAGATGAGTTCGCGGGCTAGCGGCCAGACCTCCTCGAGGAACACCCAGGGGCGAATCACCGCCTCCAGCATCGCGGCGCCCTGGGCCTGCTCCAGCTGCGGTGGCGAGCTCGGGCGCACATCGATGCCGAGACGCGCGACGCGACTGCGCGCAGAGAACACCACGGATTCGGGACGCGACTGAAGGACCGTGGTAAAGCGGGCGGACAGGGGGAAACGAATGCGTACGGTGACGGCGTCGTCGCTGGCCTGACGGACTTCGATGATGCGTCCGTCGCGAGTTTCGAGCATCGCTTGGAGCCCTCATCAATGCGGCGATACGAGAAGCGCGCGAACTACCCTGGGACTGCCCAACGCGCGGCGGGCGGTCACTATAGCACCGGCCTCGCGTGTCAACGTGCGACCTGGATCCGCGTTGTTACAGGCCAGGGAAGGCTGACCCTTGGCTCACTCAAGGCCATGAAACAGCTGGAATTTCTATCTATTGGGAGCCATTGACATGAACAACTTTCACCGACCTATGCTGATGTTGGCCGTGGCCGCACTGCTGAGCGCTGGCAGCGCCTCCGCCGCCACGGCGACGAGCGCGCCGGCGGCCTCGCAAGGCTCGCTGCTGTCGGTGCTGAGCGGCGACTTCGCCCTCGCCCAGAGCAACGATCGTCGACGCGGTGCGAATCGCGGAGGCAACCGTCGCGGTGGCGCCGATCGCCCCCAGCGCGAGCGACGTAGCACGGACCGCGGCAACCGCAACGAGAATCGCTCCGTTGATCGCCAACGCGAACGCACGGAGAACGGCGCCCGTGGCACCACCACCGTGACCGGCGAAGACGGCCGCAGCGCCACCCGTACGCGCAGCCGCGAGGTGGACCGCGAAGCCGGTACCGCCAGCCGCTCCAGCACCGTGACGGGGCCGGAGGGTAGAACCCGCTCGGTCGACCAGACCGCCACGCGCAACGACGACGGGTCGGTCAGCCGCCAGAGCACCATCACCGGCGCCGACGGCAACACACGCACGGTCGACAGCACGACCACTCGCGGCGAAGGCTCGGTCTCGCGCGAGCGCACCGTGACCAACCCCGATGGCACCACCCGGACCATCGACCAGACCGCCACCCGCACGGACACGGGCTTCGAACGCCAAAGCACGGTGACCGGCGCCGACGGTCAGGTGCGCACCCGCGAGACCACCGGTACGGTCGATCGCGAGGCGGGCACGTTCTCCAAGGATGTGGTGACCACCGATGCGCAGGGCAACAGCCGCACGCGCAACACCACCACCACGCGGACGGACGACGGCTTCACCCGCGACACGACCATCGACGGTCGCCAGGGTGGCAGCGGCACGCGCAACGTTACCGTGGTCCGTGATCCGGAGACGGGCGATGTGAAGCGCGACGTCAGCACCACGCGGACGCCGCCCCCCGACGATGCACCGGAAGGCGGTGACAGCGGCGACGACAGCTAAGCGCCACCGCACCACCACCAGAAAAAGGAAGGCCCGGACGCCAACAGGCGCCCGGGCCTTTTTATCTTGCGAGGTGCTCAGCGCGAAGCGGGTTCGGTCGGCTGGGTGTTGGCCGCCTGACTTTCCTCTTCCACCAGCCCCTGGGCGCCGACCACCAGATCCCACGTCGCCAGGGCTCGCTGACGCACGCGACTGCGATCTCGCGGCAGCAGGAAGCGTTCGGACACCAGCGCCTCGATCGCCGTATCCACCCGCGCCACGTAGGCCGCCCGACTCGCGTAGATCTCACCCACCGCGGGCCGTTCGTCACCCGCGTCGTTCGCAGCGGCGGTATCCAATTGCAAGGGCACGAAGAGGCCACGAAAGTCGGCCAACTCCGACGGGTTAGCCAACCCGTCGCGGAAACTCCACGGGGTGTAGGTGGCGAGCGGCGCGCGCAGCTCGACGTTGCGCACGCCAGCGAATTCGTTGCCGAAGCGATCCACCTGCGGCACGAAGACCGGGTAGGGGTCGCTCACCGTCGGCGGCTGGCGTAGGGCGACGCCCTCAGTCCAACGGCGCCCGAAGTCCAAGCGCGCCGGCGTGTGCACCACCTCCGGGCGAAGCACGCCAGGGATGTAGGGGAAGTCGAGCTTATTGACCGGCACCAGCGACCCGCCCACCAAACGGGGATATAAGCTCGGGGGAGGCGCCACATCGTCCTTCACCCACGTCGATAGAGCCACGATCAGGGCCCGCAGGTTCACCAGGAAGTCCACCGGGTTGCCACGCGAGGCGACCCGATCCGCACTCACGGCGGGTGGCCAGCTATCGACGAAGTGCTGGCCGCTGGCGAGCAGATAGATGCGCTCGTTATCCAACGCCTCCACGTCGCGGCGACCGTCGGCCGAGGTGTGGATGAGCGAAGCGGCGCGGGCGTAGTACTCGTAGCCCGTGTTCGTGTAGAGGATGCGCGGGGCGAGTTCCGTCTCCGCGTAGGCGGCCAACAGGCCGTCCTCGCGGCCGCTGATCGGGTCCTTCTCCTCAGCCGACGTGAAGGGAAACACGTCCGTGGGGTAGTAGAACGATGAGTAGCGATGGCCGTCGCGCGAGGGCTGCGCGAAGCGATGGTTGAAGCTCCCTCGCCCGGCGCCCGCGGTGTGGATCAGCATCCCATCGAAGGCGCGACGACCGAGCTCGTCGCCGTTGAACCCCTGGTACAGGAAGTGGCGCAGGAACCGCCCGGTCTGGGAGACGCCGAAGCCCAGGCAGTGCTCCGCCTGGAAGCGACGGTCATCCGCGTACTTGGCGTAGCTCACCATGTCACGCACTGCGGTGAAGCCGAGGCCCATCACCCGGGGATCTCGCGAGCGGTACACGAGCTCGTAGATGAACCCGGGGTCGAAGACGCCACGGGCGCGAATGTCCTGCTGGGTGCCGAAGTACCAGCGAGACCGCGGCACCACGTTGCGCGGTGCGTCGCGCCCCGCACGGCGGGTCAGCACGTTACGCACGTCGTCTGGTTCTACGACCGGATAAGCGACGTGGCCGCGATGCCCCAGGGTCAGGCGGTCGACTCGCTGATCGACCACCCAGTCCGTGCGCACCAAGCCACCGATGGCCCGCCCGTTATCCGTGGCGACGGGCACCTCCAGGCGCAGCCGCCCCGGTTCCCGCGGCACGTCGGCCTGCCAGCCGACCCAGATGATGGTGAAGCCGAGCTCCATGAGCAGGCCATCGCCGAAGACCTCGGGCGAGTCCGGCGAGAGGGGCCCTCGGCTGCCAGCGTTGAAGTAGCGAAGCAGCGCCTTGCCGCCCCGATTGCTCACGCCCATCAGGCAGGTCCGTGCGCCATCATCGGGATCGCGGGGACGCAGGATCACCAGGTCAGCGGTGGAGCGGACGAGGCCGTCCGCATCGCGCGGTGCACGATCGAGATCGACCACAGCGCGGTTAGCAGGCAGGTTAGGATCGACGCCGAACTGGACCCGGCCGACGTCCACCACGTAGTCAGGATGGGTCGCGCCCGGGATCCGAGGCACCTCCCAGGTGGTGTCGATCTCGATGTCGAGCACGCGCGCCGTGGAGGTGCCTGCCGCAAGAAGGCTCCCCCCGATAACGAGCAGCGCGAGCGCGAGCCCTACCCACCGGGGCCGAGGCCATCGGTAGGTCGTCATGGGCGCGCCTTGCGGCTTCGCGCGCCGACCCACCTGGCCTTAGCCGCGCTCGTCCATGGCTGTCACGGGACGCTCCGCAGCGCCGGTGTACAGCTGCCGCGGGCGACCGATCTTCCGTTTCGGATCCGAGGTCATTTCCATCCAGTGCGCCATCCACCCCACGGTACGCCCGATGGCGAACATGACCGTGAACATGCTCACGGGCACGCCCAGGGCCTGGTAGATGATGCCGCTGTAGAAGTCGACGTTCGGGTAGAGCTTGCGTTCGATGAAGAACTCGTCCTTGAGGGCGATTTCCTCCAAGCGCATCGCCAGCTCCATGCGTGGGTCATTGCCGTACTTGGCCAACACCTCATGGGCGATGCGGCGAATGATCTTGGCCCGCGGATCGTAGTTCTTGTAGACGCGGTGACCGAAGCCCATGAGCCGGAAGGGATCGTTTCGGTCCTTAGCCTTCGCCACGTACTTATCGATATTGCTGACGTCACCGATCTCGTTGAGCATACGAAGCACGGCTTCGTTCGCGCCGCCGTGGGCCGGACCCCACAGGCTGGCGAGGCCCGCGGCGATCGCCCCGTAGGGATTAGCCTCCGACGAGCCCGCCAGGCGCACGGTGGAGGTCGAGGCGTTCTGCTCGTGATCCGCATGCAGGATGAACAGCACGTCCATGGCCTTCTCGGCCACCGGATCCACCTCGTAGTCCATCGGCGGACGGGCGTACATCATGTACAGCATGTTGCCGCAGTAGCTGAGATCGTTGCGCGGGTACATCACAGGCTCACTGATGCTGTGCTTGTAGGCCGCGGCGGCGATGGTGGGCATCTTGGCGATCAAACGGTGCGCCGTGATCTTGCGATGCTGCGGATTGTTGATGTCGAGCGTGTCGTGATAAAACGCGGAAAGCGAGGCGACACTGGCGGTCATCATTGCCATTGGGTGCGCGTCGTAGCGGAAACCGTCGAGGAAGCGGCGAACGCCTTCGTTGATCATCGTGTGGTGGGTGATGAGGTCCACGAAGTCATCGTGCTCCGTGCGGTTGGGCAGTTCCCCGTAGAGCAGGAGGTAGCAGACCTCCAGGTACGAGCATTGCTCGGCCAGCTGCTCGATGGGGTAGCCGCGGTAGAGCAGCTCACCTGCGGAACCGTCGAGGTAGGTGATGGCGCTTTCGCAGCTTGCGGTCGCCACGAACCCCGGATCCAACGTGAAGTGGCCGGATTCGGCGGGCAAGCGGGAGATATCAATGACCGGCGCGCCCGACGTACCGTGGCGTACGGGGAGTTGGACTTCCCTGCCGTCGGCCAGCTTCACCGTTACCATTTCAGTCATCAAAAGTCCTCTGACAAAACCCGAGGCGGGGATCGCGCTCGGGACGCGGGTCCGACGCAACCCACGCAGTGCAGTGCGTCAGTGTAGTGGAACGACGCCAGAGCAACCAGCCCGACGACCGGTTCGCAACCGGGTCCCACGGCCGCGGGGACACCGAAATCGGCGCCACCGCGACCCGTTCACCAGGCCCTGAGCAGCGCCCGAATCGGCGCCACACCTAAGCGAGGTAAGCACATTGCAGACCCTATGGCTGACGCACCCCTCTTGCATCGCTCACGAAAACGAAGTCGGTAACCCCGAAGTCCCTGCGCGCCTGGAGATCATCGAAGCGGCTGCGACCGAGCGAGGCTTGCTGGCGCGGGTGGAGCAACGCCTCCCCGCCCCCAGCGCCACGCGGGAACAGCTGCGACGAGCCCACACGAGCGAACACGTGGAGGCGATTTTCGCAGCGGCGCCAGCGGACGGCCGGGTCCACCTCGATGGCGATACCTCCATGATGCCCGCCACCCTCGACGCGGCGCTGCATGCGGCCGGTGCCGCGGTAGCTGCCGTCGACGAGGTGCTCGGGGGCCGGGCCGAAGCAGCCTTCTGCAACGTGCGTCCACCCGGGCACCACGCCGAGCGCGCCAAGGCGATGGGGTTCTGTCTGTTCAACAATATTGCCGTGGCGGCGCTGCACGCCGTTCACGCCCATGGTCTGAACCGAGTCGCAGTATTCGATTTCGACGTCCACCACGGCAATGGCACAGAGCACATCTTGGCAGACTGCCAGGATCCGCAACTGCTCATGTGCTCCCTGTACCAATCTCCCCTCTATCCCTACCAGGTCGCAGCCAACATCCCGGGCCGCATGGTGAACGTCCCGTTGCGCCCAGGCGCGGGCGGCGCGGCGCTGCGCGAGGCCTGGGACAGGGAGTGGGCACCCGCCCTGCGCGCCCACGCACCCGAACTCCTCCTGATCTCGGCGGGCTTCGACGCCCATCGGCGCGACCCCCTGGGCGGACTCTCCTTCGAGGAGAGCGACTACGCCTGGCTGACCAGCGCCCTCGCCGGGCTGTCACGCGAGGTCGGTGCCCGGGGCGTCGTCTCAGCGCTCGAGGGGGGCTACGACCTGCAGGCCCTGGCCAGCAGCGCCTGCGCCCACGTGGCGGCGTTGCTCGATGCCTAGTGTCCGATTAGGGGTTCCACTGCTGCCCGTCTTACGGCACGATGACAGCCTGCCTTTGGGGGGTAGCCTGAGTGTAATAGAACTCAGGAAATCATAAATAAATCAGTGGACTACATGCCTGATTCGGTGCGAGGGGAAGAGCACCGGGTAGGTCGGTTTGCGCCGGCGCCCGGTGACGTGGCGACAATGCTGTGGAGCGACGAGGTCGCCGGCCTGCCGCTTGGGAACAAAGCGGCTCGGGGCTCGAGCCTGGAGTCCCGCGTGGGCTTTCTGCACGCCCGCTACCGCCTCAGCCTGGAGGCGAAACGCCCCGCTGCTGAGCCCGGCAAGGTGCGTAACGGCGCCGGCAGGAGCGTCCTGACCCCGGTCTCCATGCTCGCGCGCCTCGCACGCTTCACAGGACTCGGGAGGACCACCGACCGGCAGCCGCCGCGCGTGGTGCACCACGCGCTGGCGCTGGAGAAGCTGCCCGACGCGCTGGAAGGCCTCACCCTCGCCCACGTCTCCGACCTGCACCTCGATCTCTGCTCGGGCCTCTGCGTCGGTGCCCTCGGTTCGGCCGTGGCTGCGGCGCCGAGCAACGCCCTGGTGCTCACCGGGGATCTGTTCACCAGCGCACTGTCCCCGGCGCGGGCGGACGCTGCCCTGGCCGCCCTGGCACGGGTGCTGGACCAGCACGGCGGCCCGGCCTTCGCCGTGCTCGGCGATGAAGACTCCCTGTGGGTCGTCCCCCGCCTGGAACAGCTGGGACTGCGCGTGCTGGTCAACGAGAGCGTCGCGCTCACCTACGGCAGCGATCGCCTCTACCTCGCGGGGGTGGATGATCCGGCCTACTTCAAGGCCGATGACGTGGATGCCGCCCTGCAGTGCATTCCCGCCGGCGCGACGAGCGTGCTGCTCGCCCACTCGCCGGAGATCTACCGTCGGGCGGCGCGCGCAGGCTTCCAGGCGATGCTGTGCGGCCACACGCACGGCGGCCAGCTCTGCCTGCCCAACGGCCAACCGCTGGTGAACACTGTGAGCGCACCCGCCAAGGTATCCAGGGGAAGCTGGCGTCATCGCGGATTGAGCGGCTATACCTCTGCTGGCTGCGGCGCGACGCCATTGCGCCTGCGCTTGAACTGCCCTGCTGAGGTGACGTTCCACCGGCTCACGCGGGCGATGAGCTAAAGGCGAGGCGGAATTACGGCCCGGCCAGGACGCCGAGCCAGTCAGCGTCAGGCCTTCTGCGCCTGCTCTTCCGAGATCACCAACGTCTCCCGCCAGCGATCGTCATTGTCGACCTCCACCGCTTCGGCGGAGGGGGATGCGCAGTGCACGCGCAGGCGGTGACGGCCGAACTGAATCTCATCGCCGTCGCGCAGCAGCCGGCGACGTACGCGCAAGCCGTTGACGAAGGTGCCGTTGGTGCTGTTCAGATCGGCGATCCAGCAACCGCCGCGCAACCAGCTGACCTGGGCGTGGTGTCGACTCACGTACTCGGCATTGATCTGGATGTCGTTGTCCTGATCGCGCCCGATCGTGAGTCGCTCGCCCGTGAGGCGGTGCTCGGCGACCGCGTCGTCGTCGAGAAACAGCTGGAACGACGCTCGCGTCTCCGTGCGCGGCGGACTGTTGGCCGCAGCGGCGCGCGCTTCCTGGGAACCGCCGCCGCGAAGGCTCGCGAGGCTCGCGATGGAGCGATCGATGTCCTCGGCGAGTTCCACGTCATCATCGGGCAAGGGCAGATCGAGGGGCTCGGCCGCCTCGTGATCGAAGCCCGTGGCGTCCACGTCATCCTGGTCACCGAGATCTTGCACGGGATGCCAGTCGAGCTCTTCGATGGCCGCGCGCAGGGTGGCCGCTTGCACGTCGGGCTCGCCCTCGGTGTAGGCGGACATCAGGGCCGTGTCGCAGAGGATGTTGATCAGGCGCGGGATGCCCCCGGTGTACTCGTAGATGGTCTCCACGCACTGCGCCGGGAACAGCTCGCGCTCCGCCCCGGCCACCTGCAGGCGACGGGCGATGTACTCCGCCGTCTCCTGGGCCGACAGGGGCTTCAATTGGAAGTTGAAGCGGATGCGTTGGCGAAGCTGCTCCAGCACGGGCAACTCGAGCACGTCGCGAAGCGACGGACGCCCGCTCAGGATCAAGTTCACCGCCGCGTCCTTACGCGTCACCAGCTGGGTGACCAGGCGGATCTCCTCCAGCACGTCGACGCCGAGGTTGTGGGCGTCGTCCACCACGATCAGCACCTGGCGCTTCTGCTGGTACTGCTCGTTGATGTAGTCCTCGAGCATGGTCAGCAGTTCAACCTTCTGCTTGTCGAAGGCGCGGATACCGAAGCCGAGCAACACCGACTGCAGCAGCTCGAGCGGCGTGAGCTGGGAATGGGCGATACGCGCAATCACCACCTTCTGCCCGGCCGAGGCGATCAGCTTGTTGATCAGCGTGGTCTTGCCGGTGCCGGTCTCGCCCGTGAGCATCACGAAGCTGTCGCGGTTGAGCAGGGCGTAGCTCAGGTACGCCTGGGCCAGCGAATGCTGGGTGCTCAGGTGCAGGAACTCCGGATCCGGAGCGAGCAAGAAGGGCGGCTCGCTGAGGCCGAAGTGTTCAAGGTGTGGATCCGTGCTCATTGCGGCAGATTCGCGTATTTCCGAAAACTAAGCAACTGCTGGGACACGCCGACAAGGCGATCCGGCGCTGACCGTTCGTCAGCGCCGGCGTACCGCCGATCTCAGCGCTTGACGAACTTCAAGGTCATGCGATCGCTCTCGCCGATGCGCAGGTAGCGCTCGCGATCCTGGTCCCCGAGCTCGAGCGAGGGCGGCAGGGCCCACACGCCCACGGAATGATCCTTCGGATCGGCGGGATTTGCGTTGATCTCGCTGCTATCGACCAGCTCGAAACCGGCCGCCTCGATAAAGCCGATTACGTAATTCTGGTCGAGGTAGCCTTCGTCGCCGGAGCGATGGGCGGGATTTCCCGGCTGGCCGCGATGCTGCACCACACCGAGGACGCCCCCCGGCTTGAGTGCGCGGTGCATCGCATCCAAAGCGGCCCGCGCCGTGTCGTTTCTGAGCCAGCCGTGCATGTTACGGAAAGTCAGCACCACATCCGCGCTGCCGTCGGGCGCCACCTCGAGCTTGCTCGGAGGCTCGAACACCGTGAGCGCCACCTTGTCGTAGACCTCCGGGTGCGCTGCCAGCTTCTCGCGGAAACGACTGGCGCTGTTGCGGTAGTACTCCCCTTCGCTCTGCGGGTCGTAGGCGGCGGCGTAGAGCTTGCCCTGCTCGCGCAGGTAGGGCGCCAGGATCTCCGTGTACCAGCCGCCGCCGGGGCTGACTTCGGCCACGGTCATGGTCGGCGCCACACCTAGGAAGGTGAGGGTCTCGATGGGATGGCGGTAGCGATTGCGTTCACGGTTGCCCTCGGCGCGATGATCGCCCCAGGTGGCGACCGCGAGGCCTTCGAAGTGCTCGGCGCTGGCGGGTGCCGTCATGAGGACGGAGGCGGCTGCGAGGGCCACCGCCACGGCGCCGAGGGCGCGCGTCGTTTGCTCGTTCATCAAAGCTCCTTCTCGTTGGTTCGAGTCGATGTCATCCGTCACTCGACGAGCCGTCGCGCGCTGTCGAGCAGCGCATCGATATGCTCGTCGGGCGTATCCCACCTCACCACCAGGCGGTGCAGGTTGGCCTCGCCGCCCGGCCAGTCGTAGAAGCCGAAACCCTGTTCGTGCAGCCCGGCCACGAGGGGCGGGGGCATCACGGCGAAGACCTCGTTGATCTGGGTAGGGTGTGCCACCGTCACGCCGGGCAGGCTGTCCAAGCCGGCGCTGAGGCGTTGGGCGCCACGGTTGGCGCGCGCCGCCAGCTCCCGCCACAGGTCGTCCTCCAGCCACGCGAGCAGCTGGGCGGACACGTAGCGCTGCTTGGACAGGAGGTGGCCCGCACGCTTGCGCCGATAGGCGAGTGCCTCACGATGTTGTTCGCCACCGAAGGTGATCAATGCTTCGGCGGCCATGGCGCCGTTCTTGGTGGCGCCGAGCGAGAGCATATCGACGCCCAAGCGCCAGGTGATGTCGGCGGGGCTGCAGCCCAGGTGCACCAGGGCGTTGGCGAAGCGGGCGCCGTCCATGTGCACGCCGAGGCCGCGGCCGCGGGCGAGATCGGCGAGGGCCTGCACCTCGCCTTGGGTGTAGACGGTGCCGAGCTCCGTGCCCTGGGTCAGGGTGAGGGCGGACGGGCGCACCTCGTGGACACCCAGGTCACCGGCCGTCGAGAGCACGCGGGCGAAGGCCTGCGCATCGATCTTGCCGTGGGCCCCGTCCACGCCGGTGAGCTTGGCCCCGGCGGTGTAGAACTCCGGCGCACCGCACTCGTCCGTGTTCACGTGCGCGTGCTGCTGGCAGTAGAGGGCGCCGTAGGGAGGCACCAGCTGGGCCGCGGCGAGGGCGTTGGCCGCCGTCCCGGTGACCACCGGAAACACCTGCAGGTCGTCGCGTTCGAACCAGTCGCGAAGGCGCGCCTCCAGGGCGGCCGTCGTGGGGTCCTCGCCGTAGGAGTGCACGGCATCGACGTTGACCGCCTGCAGTGCCTGCATGATCGGCGCCGCGACCGTGCCCTCGTTGTCGCTGAAGAAGCTGCCCACCGCGCTCACCGGCTGCCCTCGCTGTCGCGCGCCACCGCAGCGCTGGCACCGGCCGCCGCGTAGGTCACACGCCAGATACGGCCACCGTTGGAATCCGCGATGTAGAGCGCGCCTTCGGCGTCGACGGCCAAGCCGGCCGGGCGATGGCGGGCCTGGCCGGGCGAGGTGATGCCCTGGCGGCCGACGAAGCCGGTGGCGAAGTCATCGTAGGTCGACGCCAGACCCGCCTCTTGGCCGGCCACGAAGGTCACGCGAAATCCCTTTTGCTCGAAGGGCTGGCGATTCCAGGAGCCGTGGAAGGCGACGAAGGCCCCGCCGCGGTAGGCGGGCGGAAACTGCTCGCCGTGGTAGAAGACGATGTCGTTGGGCGCCCAATGGGCCGGGAAGGCCACCACCGGCGACACCGCATCTTCGCAGCGGCCGACGGCCTTGCCATCGCCTCCATACTCGGGCGACAAGCGCTTCGACCGCGCCATGGGGTCGTAGTAACAGTAGGGCCAGCCGAAGTCATCGCCCTGGGCCACGGCGAACAGCTCCTCGGCGGGGAGCTCGGCGCGTTGCGCATCCGTGAAGGACTTGGGCCAAAGCTCGGCGAGCTGGTCGCGTCCGTGCTGAACCACGTAGAGGCGATCGCCGGCGTCGTCCCAGGTGATGGCGACGGCATTGCGGATACCACTCGCGTAGCGTTCGCCGTCGCGCTGCTGTGTCTGGCCGAGGCGATCCGCGCTGAAGCGCCAGATACCCGCCTGCCGCTCCAGCTGCGGACAGGGGTCGAGGCCCGGTGAGCCTGCCTGGCGCATCTCGCGCTGGCAGGCGTTCGACGGCGCTCCGACGTTGACGTAGAGATGCCCTTCGCCGTCGAAGGCGAAAGTCTTGGTGGCGTGCTGGCGCTGGCTCGGGAAGCCGCTCACCACCACCTCGGCCTTCGCGGCGGGCACCAGCCGGCCCTTCGGCGGCAGGGCATAGCGGACGATGCGATCGTCGAGCCCGTAGTAGAGCCAACCCCCGCGCAACCCCAGACCGCCGCCGCCCGGCGCGGCGAAGCTGGCGCGACGGTCGGCCCTGCCGTCGCCGTCGACGTCCTGCAAGGCGACGATGCCGTCGCCACCGCTATTCTGGTTGGCCACATACACGACGCCGTTCGGCGCGGCCACCAGGCGCCGGGCGCGGCCCACCTCATCGGCGAAGACCGTCGCGCAGAAGCCTGCCGGCAGGGCGATACCGCCGTTGTCGGCGTCGCAGGCGAGGGCGGGGGCGGCGAGCAGCAGGGCGCTGAGCAGCGTTGCGCCGCCGCGAGACAATGGACTTGCTAGGTTCAAGATCGACTCCGGGACACACGGCAGTTCGGCGCGCCTTCACCACAGCGGTGGCGCAGTCGCGGGAGGGCGAGTATGCCACGGGCCCGACGGCGGTTTGACCGCCGCCCGAGCTCGCCCCTACCATCGCGCCCGGCGAGCCTTAGCTCGCGTCCCCGTCACCGCTAGATCCGCCGCGCCGCCATGCCAGCTATCGCCGTTCTCGGCCCGCAACGTCATCTGCCCAACCTGGCCCAAACCCTCGATGCGCTCGCCATCGACGGGCCCGTGTGCGCCGTGACCGCGGGCTGGCAGGAGCGCGAGGGCGAACTCGATGAGCTGGTCGGCCATATCGATCGGCCCTGCACCGATCTGCGCCTGTACGAGGCGGTCAATGAGGCGTTCCGCGCAGATCCCAGCCTGTTCCACGCGCACCGGGCGCGCCAGGACAAGCTGCGCCTGCTGCAGTCCCTCTACCGCAAGCGCCTCAACCATGCCGCCGCAGCCGCGGTGGAGATGCTGGGCGCAACGGGCGATGCGCAAATCGTGCAACGGGAGCGGCGGGCCGCGATCAACACCCTGCGCAATCTGGACCGCCAGCACCTGCGCCACATCAAAGACGTGCATGCGAATTTCGACCAAACCTGGGACCCGAGCCGCCACCCCACGCTGGCGCCGGTCCGCGAGCGCATCGCCGAGGAGGTCGAGAAGGCGAAGGCGGTGCTGGTGGCGGGCGGTCATGTCAGCACCCTGATCGGGCGCCTGCGCTTGTTCGGCCTCGGCGAGATCATCGCCCGCAAGCCGATCGTCGCATGGTCCGCGGGGGCGATGGCCCTCTCCCGACGCATCGTCCTGTTCCATGACTCGCCGCCCCAGGGCCCGGGCTACGCCGAAGTCCTCGATGCCGGCCTCGACCTGCTGCCGGCGCTGCTGCCCCTGCCTCATGCTCGGGAGCGCCTGCGCCTGAACGACCCCGAGCGCGTCGCCCTCATGGCCCGCCGCTTCGGGCCCGACCCGGCCATCACCCTGGATGCCGGCTCGCGCATCCTCGGCGACGAGCGCGGCTGGCAGTCGATCGACGCCTGCCAACGCCTGCATGCCCGCGGGACGGTGATCACGGCCACCATGGAGAGCTCCCCATGAGCCCATCGAACACGGTGGCCCTACCGGACTTCTTGCAGCCCCTGCTGGCCGACGGCAACCCGAGCCCTGAACGCCTCGACGCGTTCATCGCCGAGCACGAATGGCCCGTGAGCGACCCCCTCGGCGTCACCTTCCTCTACCGGGGACGGGCCAAGGCCGTGCGCCTTCGCCACTTCGGCTTCGGCCTGCCCCACGCGGAGCCGCTGCACGCCATCGAGGGCACGGAGCTGTGGTGGGTGCGCATGGACCTGCCGCCGGGCTCGCGCGTCGAGTACAAGATCGAACTGGAGCAGGAAGAGGGCGGCACGCGCTGGATCTTAGACCCGCTCAACCCGGCGCTTGCGGAGGATCCCTTCGGCGCCAACTCCGTCTGCCAGGCCCACGGCTACGAGCGGCCCGACTGGTCCATTCCCAACGCCGAGTCCCGCCACGGCTCGCTGGAGGAGATCGGGATCCCCTCCGCCGCCTTCGGCGACACCCGACGGGTACGCCTCTACTTGCCGGCGCGCTTTCGTCGCAGCCGCCAGTACCCGCTGCTGGTGGTGCACGACGGCGACGATTTCCTGCGCTTCGCCGACCTGCACGCCGTGCTCGACAACCTGACCCATCGCCTCGAGATCGAGCCGATGATCGTCGCCCTCACCCAGTCGCCGGACCGCCTGCGCGAGTACGCCGCCGACGACCGCCACGCGCGCTTCATCGCCGAGGAGTTGGTGCCGACGCTCACCTCGCGCCTGCCCCTGCGCGACACGCCCGCCGCCCGCGCCCTGATGGGCGCGAGCTTCGGCGGCGTCGCCTCGCTCTACACCGCGTGGCGCCACCCGGGCGTCTTCGGCAACCTGCTGCTGCAGTCGGGTTCCTTCGCCTTCACGGACATCGGCCACCACGACCGCGGCGAGGTCTTCGACCCCGTGGTCCGCTTCATGAACGAGTGGCGCGCGGCCCCGGGCCTGCCCGCCGACCGCATGTTCATCAGTTGTGGGGTCTACGAATCACTGATCCGCGAGAACCGCGCCATGATCGCGTTCCTGCAGGACAAGGGGCCGGACATCCGCTACCGTGAGGTGCGAGATGGCCATAACTGGGAGAACTGGCGCGATCGCCTGCAGGACGCGCTCAGCTGGCTGTTCCCCGGGCCCCTCTGGATGACCTACGAATAACGGACACTTCGCGGCGCCCGCGGGGCTTGTTGCGGCGCCGGCATCAATGGCTAAGGGGAGAGAACTGTGGCTGAGGTAACGAGACTGATTGGGCTCTCGCTCGGGGCCGACGTGTGCTGGCCGATCTGCTACGAGGAGATTCTGCAGCGCCTCGACCTGCGCGTGCCCATGGGCGGCGACACCCTGCGCTTCGAGAGCGAGCGGGTGACCATCGAGCCCTTCGACCTGCAGCAGCCCTGCAAGTACGAGGTGGTGATCGACCGCCTGACGCACTGGTACTCGCCCACCCGCGAGTGGATCAAGAAGTCGGTGATCCTCGACGACCTGTACGTCTACAACAATCCCTGGTCGTTGCAGTCCATGGAGAAGCAGACCACCTACTGCGCCATGATGCGCTTAGGGCTCCCCGTGCCGCGCACCTGGATGATCCCGGCCAAGGAGTACGAGAGCTCGGCGGACCTCGACGTCACCCTAGAGCGCTACGCCAAGCTCTTCGATCTCGACGAGATCGGCGAGAAGATCGGCTACCCCGTCTTCATGAAGCCCTACCACGGCGGCGGCTGGGTCGGCGTCACCAAAGCCGACAACTCGGAGCAGCTGCGCGCAGCCTACGACGCCAGCGGCAAGACCGTGATGAACGTGCAGAAGGCCGTGCTTCCTCACGATTTCTACATCCGCGCCGTCGGCTTGGGCCCCCAGATCCGCCTGGTCAACTACGCCCCGAGCGCGCCCCTGCACGACCGCTACACGATGGACCACGACTTCCTGAGCGCCGAGGACGCCTCCCTGCTCGAGGACATGACGCTCACCATCAACAGCTTCTTCGGCTGGGACTTCAACAGCTGCGAGGCCCTGCGCCAGGGCACCGTGTGGCACCCGATCGACTACGCCAACGCCTGCCCGGACTCGCAGGTCACCTCCCTGCACTACCACTTCCCGTGGTTGATCAAGGCCAACCTGCGCTGGTCGATCTTCTGCGCGGCGACGGATCGTCGTTTCCACTCCAACCTGAACTTCGACCCCTACTACAAGATCGCCGAGCAGGACCTGCCCTACCGCGAGCGCCTGCGCGCCTACGCCAAGATCGCCCACCAGCGCTTCGAGACCGATCGCTTCGAGGAGTTCTGCGCCAAGCATCTCTCGCACCTGGATGAGGTGGCGGCCGAGTTCTTCTCCTCGCCGATGGCGCAGGACGCGGTGAACCAGAAGGTAAAGGCCCTGTTCCCCGAGCACGAGCACGAGGAGTTCACGGAGCTGTTCTGGAACCGCATCCAGCGCTACCTGGCCGAGGAAGGCGGCGCGGCCTGAGGCGATGAGCGAGGAGAACCGCGACGCCACCCTGCGCGTCGTTCACGTCACCTCCGAGATGGCCCCCTTCGCCAAGGCGGGCGGTCTCGGCGATGTGGCGGCGGCCCTGCCGCGGCATCTGCACGACCTCGGGGTCGAGCAGCGCATCTTCATGCCCCTCTACGACACGATCGATCGTAGCCAGGCCTACTTCGTGCCGGTCGAGTTCCTGCAGAACCTGCGGGTGCAGCTCGGCCCCCACGACTACGTGTGCAACGTCTACACGGTGCCCCTGCCGGGGTCGGGCCTGTGGATCTACCTGATCGACTGCCCCGTGCTCTACCACCGCGGCGGCCTGTACACCGACGACGTCGACGAGCATCTGCGCTTCGCCGTGCTCTCCCACGTGGCGCTCCAGTGCTGCCAGCGCATGGGCTTCGATCCGGACGTGGTCCATTGCCACGACTGGCAGACGGGCTTGATCCCCCTCTACCTTAGAACTCTGTTCGCCTGGGACAGCCTGTTCTACCGCGCGCGATCCCTGCTCACGATCCACAACATGGCCTACCAGGGGTGGTTCGGCGATCAGGCCGTGACGGACGTGGGCCTCGCCGAGCACCGCAGCCAGGTCCATCAGGAGGATCTCGGCCGCGGCGTAATGTCCTTCCTGAAGACCGGCGTGCTGCACGCCCACGCGCTCACCACCGTGAGCCCGACCTACGCGCGCGAGGTGCAAACGCCCGAGCACGGCGAGGGCCTCGACGAGATGCTCCGCGCCCGCCACGCCACCTTCGTCGGCATTCTGAACGGCATCGACACGCAGGTGTGGAGCCCCGTAACGGACGAACACCTCGAGCAGCCCTACTCCGCCGACGCCCCCGCCGGCAAGGCTGACAACAAGGTGGCCCTGCTGCAGGCGCTGGGCATCAGCAGCGGCAACCCGACCGTGGACGAGAAGACCCCCGTGCTCGGCATGGTCACCCGCCTCACCTATCAGAAGGGCCTGGAGATCCTCTTCGACTCCTTGCCCCATCTGCTCGAACGCCACCCGATGAAGGTGACCGTGCTCGGCAGCGGCGAAGGCAAGTACGAGGAGTTCTTCGCCAGCCTCCAGAGCCGCTACCCCGGCCGCGTGTGCTTCTACCGGGGCTACAACGAACGCCTCGCCCACCTCATCGAGGCTGGCGCGGACATGTTCCTCATGCCCTCGCGCTACGAGCCCTGCGGCCTGAACCAGATGTACAGCCTCAACTACGGCACGATACCCATCGTGCGCCGTACGGGCGGCCTCGCCGACACGGTCGAGCAGTACGACACCAGCTCCGGCGAAGGCAACGGCATCGTCTTCGACCACTTCGACTCGGGCGGCGTAATCTGGGCCATCGAGCGCGCTCTAAGCCTGTGGCGCCAACCCAATCACTGGCGCAAGATGATGGACAACGGCATGCGCGCCGACTTCAGCTGGCCCCGTCGTGCGCGCGAGTATCTGCATGTGTATGCGCGCATGCGAAACCTATAACTCTTGCTAACTAAATCAGCATTCGCTGCGGTGACGCCATGAACGTGATCTTCGTCGAACCCTGTTTCCCCGCCAACCAGCGCGAATTCGTGCGCGGCCTGCACGCAGCCGGCGCCACGGTGATCGGCATCGGCGAGCGGCCGCGGGACTGGCTCGACCCGCAGCTCTCGAGCTGGCTGTTCGACTACGTGCAGATCGGTTCGGTGGTGAACGAGCGTCAGCTCGAAGAAGCCGTGCGCGGAATTCAAGGGCGCCTGTGGGTCGATCGCCTGGAAGCCACCGTCGAAGCCCACGTGGAGGCGGCCGCCAACGTGCGCGAGCGCTGCGGCATCCCCGGCGTCTCGGCGCGCACCGCCTACCTCTGCCGCGACAAGCCCGCCATGAAGGAGGTGCTGCGCGCCGCCGGCGTGCCCTGCGCCCTCTCCACCGGTGCCAGCTCCGCCGAGGAAGTGCGTGACTTCGTCGACGAGGTCGGGCTGCCGGTGATCTTGAAGCCGCGCGCCGCTGCCGGCGCCGCCGGCACCTGGAAGGCGCGCACCAAGGAAGAGCTCGAGACGGCCATCAGCGAGAGCGGCGTGGACCGCGGCGCACCCACCGCGGTGGAGGAATTCATCGAGGGCCACGAGGGCTTTCTCGACACGATCACTGTGAACGGTCAGATCGCCTACGAGTTCATCACCCACTACTACCCGAACGTGCTCGAGGCCATGCGCACGCGCTGGATCTCACCCCAGATGGTGGCCACCAACCGGGTGGACGCCGAGGGCTACAACGAGGTCAAGGCGATGGCCCAGCGGGTGATCGAGGTGCTCGGCATCCCCACCGCCGCCACCCACATGGAGTGGTTCATCGGGCCGAAGGGATTGAAGTTCTCCGAGATCGGCTGTCGGCCGCCGGGCGTGTGCCAGTGGGATGTCTACAACGCCGGCAACGACATCGACCTCTACCGCGACTGGGCCATGGCCGTATGCCACGGACGCACCGTGCAGCGTCCCTCGCGCCGCTTCGCCTGCGGCATGATCGCCCTACGCGCCGATCGCGACGGCCGCGTCACCCACGTGGAGGGTCTCGATGAGATCGGCAAGCGCTACCACAACGACATCGTGGCAGCGAACATCCCGAGCCCAGGCGCCCCAGCTGGCTCTGTGGAGGGCGGCTACATGGCGGGCGCCTGGATGCGTGTGCGCCACCCCGACTACGATCACCTGCGACATATTCTGAACGATATCGGTGAGACCGTGCAGGTCCGCGCGTCCTGATCGACTACTCGCGCTGCCGACGGCACCTGTCGGCAGCGCACCTAACCATCCACTTCACTTTACAAAAGACGCCTCGCGAGCGAATCCTCCCTCGACGAGCATCACACTTCGATCACTGGCAAGCGCCGGCGCCCCCAGACGTACCCTAAGACTGCGATCTACCGCATCCCCAAAGCCTGTGGACGGTGCGAGCATCTCCCTCGAAGAGAGTTGATCGGGGGAGAGCGTCGTGACGCAAGAAGAACGCGAGCTGGGACTCGACAAGTTCAACAGTCGCCTGCTGAGCCTGTACCGGGATATCGGCGGCGGCGGCATCATCGCGTGCGTGACGATCTTCGCCATCGTGATGTCCGAGGCCATTACAGCCGTGGGCCTGAGCTCACAGATCCGCTCGGGCGCTTTCACACCGCAGGACACGCGCTTCGCGTTCGTCCTGGCCGGCGTGATACCGGCCGTGGTGGCGCCCGCCGCCAGCGTGCTGATCGTTCGTCTCCTGGGCCACCTCGATAGTACGCTGGACCTCGTGCTCCACCTCTCGACCACCGATCCCTTGACCGGCACCTACAATCGCCGAGGCTTCTTCACCGCGCTCTCTCGCCTGATCGGCGAGCGATCGGCCACACGCAGTTGCCTGGTCGGCATGGTCGACATGGACCGCTTCAAGGAGCTCAACGACAGCTTCGGTCTGGACATCGGCGACCGCGCCCTGATTCGCGTGAGCGAAGCGCTGAGGGAGCTCATCGGTGACTACGGGATCGTCGGGCGTTTCGGGGGCGACGAGTTCGCATTCGTCATCAGCGCGGAACACGGCGAAGCCGAGTGCCTCGAACACGCGCTGCAGACCCAGTGCACGACGTTGACGCTACCCCTACCCAGCGAGCTGGGTCGCGGGCCCGATGAGGTTAGCTGCAGCATCGGTACGACGTGGTTGCAGGAGGACGAGGACGTCTCCAGAGCACTTACCCGGGCCGACAGATCTCTCTACGAGCGCAAGCAGCAGCGCAAGCCCCTTATCCGAGCGCGGCATCTGGCGCTCAGTGATGGTGGCGGTCCGCAGGGGCCGGAGTTCGGCGCCCGCGCGCAGAGCGCCTGAGTCGGGGCTATCGCGAGAGGATCAGTCCTCTTCGCTCAGGGTGTCCGGACTCGGATCCTCGCCGGCGACATCGGCCACCGCCACATCCTCACCCGCGATGTCATCCACCTCATGCTCGAGCGCAGGCCTGGCCTCGATCAGGCGCTCGCCCGCCACCGTGAGTGCCGCCGGCGGCTCGAGCGCCTCCGTTTCAAGGGGCGGATTGCCATCGCCCGGGATAGCCTGTTCGGGGGGCGTCGTAACCTGAGCGCGCCGCTGCTCGGCGCGCTGCGGGTCCGCCGGCGTCGCCTCGACCCAGCGCCCCTGCCGTCGAGTGCTCATCCGCCTTAGCTGACGTCCGTGTAGATGGAACTGTCACCGCCCGTGTCTTCGAAGTCGGTGCTGTCGTCGGCAGCATCGTCCGCGGCGTCCTGCGCGTCCCAGGCATCGTCCAGGGCACCGTCGGCCCCCTCGCCGCTCGGCATGTCCACCACCGCGTCCTCGAAGAACTCGGCGTTCTCCTGCTGGAAGTCCGCCTCGTTCAGCACCTCCACATCGTGGGCGTTCTCGGCCAGGGCGGTATCCAGCTGGCCGCCGTGCTCTTCGCTCGACTCGCGCAGCTCGTCGCGCACCTGCTCGGCGCGCTCGCGGGCCGCATCGTAGTTGCCGGCATCGGCCGCCTCCACCTGTTGCTCACGCAAGGTCTCGGCTTCGGCGCGGGCCTCCTCGGCGAACTGGGCTTGCTGCACCTCTTCGCTCACGTCCAGCTGATCGAGCTCATCGTTGAACTGCGCCTCGCTGATCGCCTCCTTCACCTGCGCGGTCTCATGCTCGTTGAGTCCGGCGAGTTCAACTTCGTACTCGGCCTCGACGGCCTCGGCGGTGCCGGGCTCGGGTCGATCGATGTCGGTGTAACGTGATTCGGCCATGGGACGTGTCCTCGGTTGATCTAGGGGCTTGCCTGATTAGGCGTGGCGCGCGCGTAAATCGGCTCAGACATAGACGTCGGGTCCATCGTAGTCCTCGTCATCCTCGGCCTCCTCCTCTTCCCGCTCGCGCGCCTCGGCTTCCTCGCGCTCTCGGGCTTCCTCTTCCTCCCGTGCGCGTTCCTCGGCCTCCTGCCGCTCAGCCTCCGCCTCGGCCTGCGCCTCGAGCGCCTCCTGTCGCTGATCCTCGGCGATCTCCACCTCGAGGCGATGCTCCTCCTCCCGCTTGTGTACCTGCTCCTCAGCGAGCAGGTCGGCCTCGACGATTTCGTCCTCGGCCAGGGTCTGTTGGGCCTGGGCGTTGGCGTGCGCCTGGGCCTGACTCTGGGCGAGGCTTGCCGAGGCCTGGGCACTCGCCGCGGCCGCACTCTCGCGACCGGCCATCGCCCGCTCGAGCGCACTCTCGTCGGCAGTCGCCTCTTCTGCCGCCACTTCCTGATGGCGATCTTCGGCCAGGGACACCTCGAACTCCTGCGGTACATCTCGCTCGCTCATCTGATCGTCCTCCCTCAGTCAGCCATCAGGTCCGGGCGCTCGGCGGGGCCGTCATCACGCTTCTTCTTTGGTTTGATCGTGAGCACCTCGCCGCAGGCCGCATTTGGGCAGCGCACGTTGACCGGCTCATCGCCCGCCAGATCCGCCCGGTTCACCATCATGGCTTCGCCGCAGGCGGCGCAATTGAGCTTGACCTTCTCCCTCGCCCGTCGCGTCCGCGCCGACTCCTCGCGAGCGGTTGCTTGCGGCTGCGGCTGCGGTTTCACCCTGAGCACCTTGCGGCAGGCCTTGTTGGGGCAGCGGATGTTGACCGGCTTATCACCCGCCAGCACGTGGTTGGGCACGCGCATCCCTTCGCCGCAGGCGCGACATTCGATGCGTTCCGTGTTGGGAGGCGGCGGGGCCGGCTTGCCTCGCTTAGCGGGTTTCTTCGCCCCAACCTCAGCCAGCGATGGCAGGCCTGCCTGCTCGCTCCAGTGCTGGATGTAGGCGAACCACTCGACGAAGGCGTCGGAGTGCACGAACTCGTTCAGGGACTTCAAGCGCGGCGCCAGGTAGGGCTCGGTGGACATGGTCCACTCGGACAGCTTCAGGTAAGGGTCGTCCGCGGCCGCTTCCTGTTCGAGCCAGGCATCGAGGTTCATCTTGCCGGCCACGGGGAAGGACTTCATGGCCCATTGGGTGAGCACCCGTCGGGCCGTGTCGATATCCCCGGTCACCAGCGCTGCCGCGCGATCCGCCGTGATCTGCGAATGGCGCGCCCAGCGCATCATCGGCGCCTCGATCGCCGACTCGATGATCTTGGTCGGGTTCAGGAACTGGAACACGCCCTCGCCGAGGATCGTGCCCTGACCCTTGGACTGCCCCATCAGAAACTGCATGGCGGTCGACCAGTACACGTGGCCGGCGCGCACGTGGCCCATCTCCCGCGCGATGAGGAACAGGAGATCCTTCGGCTTGAAGTTGATCAGCACGCTACCGATCGAGACGAAGCTGCCGCTGAAGCCACCGAGGGAGTACACGTCCCACATGCGCTGGCCGGAGATGTACACCTCGGGCATGTGGGTCAGGGACAGGAGCCGCGCGGCGCGGATCGCGATATCGAAGATCTCGGGCATCTGCCGCTCCGAGAGCCGGATGCCGTTGGTGGCCGCCTCGAAGACCGGTCGGCCGTAGCGTTCCGCGATGGAGTGCGCGGCGCTCGCCACCGCGCCGGTGCTGTTGAGGGCCTGCATGGCCTGGGCGTCCATCTGCCAGATGAAGGCATCGAGATCGACGAAGTAATCCTCGCCGAGGGGACGCAGCCAGCGGCAGCTGGGGCAGTACACCTGGCTCGCGGCGAGGCCGCTGCCGTCGCCACCGCACGTGGTGCAGGCGCCGCCGAGCATCTGCGGCGCATGCTGAGCGGCTGGCGCTTTGCCCACCTCGTGGCCGCACTCGGTACAGAAGCTGGCGCCCGCCTGCAGCGCATGGCCGCAGGCGACGCAGTACTGCGCGGCCGCTTCACTCACCATCAGATCCGCTTCAGAAGTTCGGCCTTCTTGGCGTCGAACTCCTCCTCTGTCACCGCCCCCATCTCGCGCAACTTGGCGAGCTTGGCCAGGCGCTCGAAGACCTCCTCTTCCGCTTCGGCATCGTCGGCACTCGCGTCACTAGCGGGAGCGCTCGCCTGCGGGCCCGGTGGCGGCGTGGGCTGGGGTGCGGGTTGCGGGCTGGGCCCTGGCGCGGGCTGCGTGGGCTGATCCGCACTAGCTGACAAGGAAGATAGGTTGTTGTTGAGATCCGCGAAGAGTCCCTCGGTGATCTTCGCGCCGGGCTGGCTGTTCAGCTGACGATGGGTGAGGAAGGCGCTCGCGGCACCGAACAGGATGATGATCGGGAAGATGTAGAGGTTCAGGAACAGCAGAACCGTGAAGGACAGACCAAACCAGGTCCACACGTTGTTCAGGCTGCTGCCATCGGTCTTTGTGGTGAGTGTGGCCTGGCATTGACCCGCCGCCGTCGGCACCACCTGCAGGGCGGTGTCGACTTGGATCACCGCACCCAGGGTGAGCCAGAAGCTCTTGTAGGGCACCTTGATGTTCAACTGCTGCGGCATCTCCTGCTGCACCTGACCGCCGCGGTTGCGCAGGCCGTTCGCCAGGTGTTCGAACACGGCGCCCGCGTCCGCCTGCAGTTGCCGCGTCTCACTCTTGCCCGCGCCAGCGCCAACCATGCCCGCGAGTCCCCCGGCCGGCCGCTGGGGCGGCGGCGGCGTCGGGCCCGGGGGCGGCGTTGCGACACCGAGGGCCGTGCGACAGCTGCTGCAGAACTTGGCGCCGATCGGGTTCGGATTGCCGCACTTCGGGCAGGCGATGGTGGCTTCGGTGGCAGTCATGGTCAGCTCCGGTCGTACTTGAGGATGGATTGCCCCCTTAGGCGCGGAGCACACCCGAATCGGCTCACGGCCACAGTGCGGCGCCGCCGTGAGCCAAAATCCCCAGCGCTTTCGCCTAGACCGGTACAGCCCCTACGCAACCGGAGCCTCCAGGCCATGAACAGCAGCGTCCTCCCGAAACTCTTCCTCCTCGGCATCATCGGCCTGGTCGTCCTGGCCAAGCTGGCCGGGCCCCTCAGCGTGGCGGCGCAGAACGCCGCCATGCAGCAGCAGGCCCAGGAGTACGCCGCATGGTCGCAGCAGCAAATCGAGCAACAGCAGCAACAGATGATGCTCGAGATGCAGCAGATGAACGGCCTGATACAGCAGGGCCCGGGCGCCTACTACCCGCAGCAACCTGGCTACCCGCAACAGCCTGGTTACCCGCAACAGCCCGGTTACCCGGGCGTCCCCGGCCAGGCAGGCGCCTACCCGCAGCTGACGCCGGGCATGGACAGCGCCATGTATCCGCAACGTGAGACCTACCCGAACCCCGACGCGGACCACCACCAGGACAACTTCTGAATCGCCCTGCCGTGAGCCAATCGGCGCCCCGAGTGCGCCTAGGGAAACAGGCAACAAGCAAGCATCACATCGGAGCCACGACCATGGACTTGAACAAGCTCAAGACGCTCACCGGCCAACAGCGCATCGCCCTCATCGCCGCCATCGCGGTAGGCATGGGCGGCTACTTGTGGGCGGAACAGCAGGGACTGCTCGGCGACCCGTACGGCAACAATCCCTGGGACAACCAGCAGGCCTACTCTCAATGCCCGCCGGGCATGCTCCCGACGGCGGGGCCCGGCAGCAACGGCGGCTGCGCGCCGGTGCCCGGCAACGGCCCGGGCTACGGGCCCAACGGACCTCAGCCCGCCCCCTACGGCCCCCAGGGCCCTGGCTACGGGCCGCAGGGACCTGGCTATGGCCCCCAGGGTCCGGGCTACGGACCGCAGACGCCGGGGTACGGCCCCCAAGGCCCACAGGCGCCCGGGTACGGACCGCAGACGCCAGGCTATGGACCGCAGGGGCCCGGCTACGGTCCGCAGGGCCCAGGCTACGGCCCGCAGGGTCCTGGCCCCGGCTACGGACCGCAAACGCCCGGCTACGGGCCCCAAGCTCCAGGCTACGGACCGCAAGGCCCCAACACCGGCTGGAATCAGTCCGGCGAGGTGGTGATCGACGGCAACGAAGCGGACGGGGAATGGTGAGCCGGCCTCGGTCGACGACCACCAGCGCCAAGACCGTGCTCAGGTCCACCCTCGCCTTGCTGCTCCTGATCGCCGCGGGCGTCGCCCAGGCGCAATACCCTTACCCTCAGCCTGGCCCGCCGCCGGGCTGGGGTCAGCCCCAAGCGCCGCAGTTGCCGCCGCCCGTCGATCTGCCGATCCAGAACATCCCGCAGCAGACGCAGGTGTGGTGTTGGGCGGCGGTGGCACAGCAGATCATCATGGCGACGCGCGGCCCGCAGGCCACACCGCCCCAGTGCGCCCTCGTCGCCCGCGCTTTCGGCCAGCACCCCAACAGCTGCTGCGGCAACCCCGCCAACTGCACCGTCACCGGGCAACTGCCACAGATTCAGGCATTGATCGCCGAGTTCGGCGGTCGGCACTCGTCGGTGCAGCGCCCAACGGATCCGATGACCTTGTATCAGACCCTGGCGGCGGGCAAGGCGATCATCATGGCGGTGAAGAGCTCACCCTTCGCCGGCCACGTGGTGGTGCTGCGGGGGATGGCCTGGATGCCGACGCCCTACGGCACCGTCGAGCCGATGTTGATCATCAACGATCCCATGGCCTACTACACCCAGCCGGTGCCCTTCTCGCAGGTCGCTCAGATCTGGGAGCAGGCCATCGTCATTCAGTAGGTTCGCCCATATGCTCGCGCACCCAGGCCATGGCGACCTTCCACTTACGCTTAACCGTGGCTGGGGACATCTCGAGCACCTCGGCCGCCTCTTCGATGGTCATGCCTGCGAACGCACGCGCTTCGAAGAGCTTGACGTAGACGGGATCGATCGCCTCGAGGCCGTTGAGGAGCTCATCCAGTTCCAGCAGGTCGCTCACGGGCAGGTCGCTGCCCATGTGCTCGCCGGTGAAGCGCGTCTGCAGGCCGTGGTCGCGCTTGGCGGCGCGCAGCTTGCGCGCCTCGTCTACCAGAATCTCGCGCATGATCCGCCCGGCGAGGCCGAGGAAGTGATTGCGTCCCTTGAGGTCGATGCGCGTTATGTTGATTAGGCGCATGAAGGCTTCGTTAACCAACGAAGTGGGCTGCAGATCCCCATGGCGTTCGTTGCGCAGGTGGGAGACGGCGTTGCGCCGCAACTCATCGTACATGGCCGCAACCACCCGGCCGCGCTCTTCCGACGACTCCTGCGACCAGTTCTGCAGCACTTGGGTGATGTCACTCATGGCCTGTTCAGCTCTTCTCGATGATGGCGTGACGGATCCAGCTCCAACCCTACGAGCAGTTTTGCAGAAGTAGCACACCGATGACAGAACCCGACTCCCAAGATACGGGAAAACAACTCCTGCGCCTGGTGGAGGACGCTCTCGATGTTCCCCACGCCGAACGCACCCCCTGGCTGGATGAGCATTGCCCCGCCGCCCTTCGCTCGCGCGCCGAACGCCTGATCAGCGCCGCCGCGGAAGAGACGGGCATGGGCGAAGACGAGATCACCCTCATGGTGCGCTCGGCGGAGCAGCGGCTCACGGGCCAGCGGATCGGGCCCTACCGGGTGCTGGAGCTGATCGGCGAGGGCGGCATGGGTCAGGTCTATCTGGCCGAGCGCGACGATGGCGCCTTCGACGCCAAGGTGGCGGTGAAGGTGATCCGTGCGTCGGCGATCGGTAGCCGGGCCGTGGCGCAATTCGAGCGGGAACGGCAGATCCTCTCGGACATGCGCCACTCGGGAATCGCGAACCTGCTCGACGGCGGCACCACCGACGACGGCCTGCCCTTCGTGGTCATGGAGTACATCGATGGCGATCCCCTCGATGTGTACCTGCGCACCCATCCCTTGCCCATCGCCGATCGCATTCGCCTGTTCCTGAAGATCTGTGGCGCCGTCGAGCACGCCCACCGCGCGTTGGTGATCCACCGCGACATCAAGCCCAGCAACGTGCTGGTCACCGAGGACGGTGAACCCAAGCTCCTGGACTTCGGGATCGCCCGTTCGTTGCTGCCGAAGGAGAGCGGCGAGGAGACCGTCGCCATGCTCCTCACCCCGGCCTACGCCAGCCCCGAACAGGTCACCGGTGAACCGCTGACCACCGCCACGGACGTGTACTCGCTCGGCGTCGCCCTCTATCAGATGTTGACCGGCGAACGTCCCTTCGACACCGAGAGCCTCTCGCCCTCGCAGTACGAGCAGGTGATCACCCAGCGACGGCCCGATGCGCCGAGCCAGCGCGCCCGCCAGCGCGACCTCGCCGAGTGGGGACACCTGCGTGGCGAGCTCGATGCGATCGTCCTCAAGGCCATGGCCAAGGAGCCGGAGCGACGCTACCCCTCCGTCGCCGCCTTCGCCGATGACCTGCGCCGCTACCTCGAGGGCTTCCCCGTGCAGGCCAAGGGCGACTCCCTGGCCTATCGAGTGGGTAAGTTCGTGCGGCGGCGTCGCTTCGCCGTGGCCGGCGCCACCGTCGCGATCGCGGCGCTGGCCGTGGCCTACGCCATCACCTTGGTGCAGTACCAGGCGGCGACCGAGGCCCGCCAGCGGGCCGATGCGCGCTTCGACCAGGCCCGCCGGCTGGCCCGGGAAGTGCTCTACGACGTCTACGATCGCATGTCCCACGTGCAAGGCACGCTGCCCGCCCGGGAGCAACTGGCCGCCACCGGCGAACGCTTCCTCGACGAGCTCGCGGCAGATCCGTCCGCCCCTCCAGATCTGCTCCTCGACATCGGCTCGAACTACTCGCGCCTATACGATGTGTTCGCTGGGCTGGGCGTCTCCAGCCTCGGGCAGAACGAGCGCGGGCTCGAGCAGCTCGATAAGGCGGAACTCGCCCTCGAGAAGCTCCTCGAGCTCGAACCGGACAACACACAGGCCGTCACGGAGATGGTGTGGGTGAAGCGCCTCGCCACCAACCACACGCTCCACTACGACATGAACACCGACGCCGCGCAGGCCCATGCCCGCGAGGGCCTGACCCTCGCCGATCGCGCCATCGACCAGCAAGCCACCCCCGATTGGACGCTGCAGAGCCGACGCTGGAATCTGCGCATCGATCTGGTGAAGGTGCTCGTCTGGGCACGCGAGTTCGAGGACGCCCTGAACCTGCTCGGGGAGTACCTACCGCAGCTGGAGCAGCCCGCGTGGCGGGAGAACCTGGGCAACTGGGCGGGCAAGCGGGCCTACGCCTACGGCCTGCGCGGGGAAACCTACGCCGACTCAGGCGACGCCCAAGCGGCCATCCCGGATTACCTCGAGGCACTGCAGTTCTACGAGGGGCGTGCCGCCGAGGAGCCGGAGAACGTGCAGTTGCTGGTGCAACTGATCCGTTTCAACCACAACCTCGGCAACCTCCACGCCTCCCTCGACCAGTTCGAGGACGCCCTGCGCTACGGCATCGCCAGTCGCGAGGCGGCCCAGACACTGGTCGACGCCGAGCCACGCGACGCCCAGAGCCGGCGCAACCTGGCCCTCACCCACCAGCAGATCGCCAAGGCGCTGTCGGGCCTCGAGCGCCACGACGACGCGCGCAGCAGCATCGACCTCGCGGTGAACACCTTTCGCCAGCTCGCCGAGGATGAGGAGGACAACGACGCCCTGGTCCGCGACCAGGCGATCGCCCTGACCGACGCTGGGGATATCGCCGCGGCCACGACAGATCAGGCGGAAGACGGTTGCCCCTACTACCGCCACGCCGAGACGCTCTTTCGGAGCCTGCAACGCGAAGGCGGCACGCTCTCCGCCGCCGACATCGCCGGCGGCCTGGACCCCGTGCAGGAGCGACTCAGCCAGCGCTGTCGCTGACGGTCGTGTCACCGCCGATGCCGGTGTGCACGACCAGGGGGACGCCGCCTTCGTAGAGGTCGATGCGGGCCGTGGCACCGAGGGGGGCTTCGCCGTCGATCAGCTTGCCGTCGAGGCGCGTGCCGTTGCGCGAACCGAGATCCCGCAGCACCCAGCGCCCGCGGCGAAACTCGATCGCCGCGTGGCGACGGGAGATCTGCGGATCGTCCAGGTGCAGGGCGCAGCTGGGCGCCCGCCCCATCACCAGGTCTTGCGAGAAGTGATGCAGCTCACCACGCCACTGTACGGAGACGGCCGCTCGCCCGGTGGCGGCGACCGTGGGGTCCATGGCGAGCGTTGGCGAGGGACTCGGCGCGGTCGTCGCAGGAGACGGTGCACCCTGAGCACGTTCCCAGCACCAAGCACTAACGGCGACGATAGGCACGCTGGCGGCCGCCACGATAGCGACCCAGCGCACGTAGACGTCGTCGTCGAGACCGAAGCTCGGCAGCAGCTCGGGCGCGCCGAGCGCGGCGCCCCAGGCTGCCACCGTGTACAAGCCGGTCGTGCGCAGCACCCGCGCGCCGACGCCTAAGCGACCCTCGGGGTAGGACGCGTTCATCGTTGCCTACGCGTCCGTGATGCCGGTTTCATCTTCGATCTGCTCGGGCAGATCGTAGTCTTCGGTGGTGCGATAGGGCATGTGTTCCACCGTGAGCTCGGGATAGTTCTCACCGTGATCCTGAGCCGCTTCGACGTAGTCCTGGACTATGCCTAAGTCGTTGTCGATGCGTTCGAAGTCTTGGTCGATGCCTTCGTGGGCCTCATCGATCTGTGCTTCGAACACCGGTTCGATCTCCTCCAGGCGGGCCTCGTCGCGGCTGAGGTCGTGTTGGTCGGCAGAGCTGAGTTCCTCGCGGGCATCGAGCAGGTGATGGGCGACGCCCACGGTCTCCTCGCCCAAGGCGTCCACGATGTCGTGCAGGTGCGGCGGCATGCGCTCGAGGAGATCGTCCACGCCATCGACGCCGAGCCCCATGGCATCGGCCATCAGGTGCAGGGAGACGTCCTTGGCCTCGAGTTCGCGGGTCTTGGCGAGATCCACGATGGACTCGATCTCTCCCCCGTGCTCGTCGGCAAAGTCCTTTACCGACACTTCGAAGTCCTTACCCCAGTCCTCGAAGTCATCGCCGAACTCCTCGATCTCCGTGCTCAGCTTGTCGACCATGTTGTCGAAGCGATCCTGGGCGTCGGCCTTGTAGCCCTCGAACTCCTCTTTGGTGATGAGGCCGGCGTGGTAGTCGCGCGCGACGGCCGTCTCCTGATCGATGATGAATTGGGCGAGATCGCTGCGCTCCTCCTGGGGAGGCGCCTCCGGGTTGTTACGCTCGGCAGCCTCCGCCTCGAGGATCATGGTGGTGAAGGGCATGCCGTACTCGGTGAACCACATGTTCGGAGCGAGTTCCGCGGGGGTGTCCTGGTTCTTGTCAGAGGGGTTGCCTTCGGCCATTGCTCAGCTCCATCTTTCCTGTGGGGGTTATCCCTTCAGGCGTAGCGGAGCGCGAAATCGGCTCAGAAACGGGTGGCGATGAGGCGCTGCAGGGCCGCACGATCGACCAGCGGCGCCAACAGGTCCAGATACAGGGGCATGCCGCCCCGCACCCACACCCACAGGCGCGGTGCCGGTAACGGTTGCCCGTAGGTGCCATAGACCGTGTCGCGCTTCCACGTGCCGCGCAGGCGCCGACGCTTGATCCGCCGGCGGATGCCGAAGAGGTTGCGCACCTCGAGCACCTTGCCCTCACCGGCCGGCACCTCGATGCGGGTCACCGTGACCCAGCCGCCGATGACCGCCGGCACGAACATCGGTAGCGCCACGTAGGTCACGCCCCATTCCCCGAGGCTCAAGTCCAAGAGCAGGGCACCGGCGGTGAGCGCGATGGCCACGGCGATCATGGCGCGCCACACCCACGCGAGGGCGCCGTAGCGGTAGACGACACGGGGCGCACCGCCGCGGCGCGAGGGGGACGGAGCGGACATCGGCAACAACCTCCTGGAAGCGTTGCTCCGTAAGGCGTCATCGAGCGACGGCTTGGCTCACCCTCGCGCCCTGAGCGGCCGTTGAGCCGCTTCGCCCCGTTCCAGCGCCTAAGGGGGTACAGCCCATTGAGACGAGGAACCAGAGATGGCCGGTGATCTCCCCGAAGTGCCGAGCGAAGCCAAGACCTTCAACGAACTGACCGCCTGGGCGGCCAAGCACGGTCAAAGCGAGTCATTGCAGACGCTGGTGTCTGCGGCCAAGGCCAAGGACTGGGACACGGCCCTCGACGCGGTGCATCGCCTCGAGGACTACGCCGACCTCGCGCAGAAGACCGAAGCGCTCGGCAAGCACTTCGACACCATCGACAAGTTGGGCAAGGCGGTGGAGATCGCCCAGGCCGTGGAGCGCGGCGACCTGGAGTACGCGGGCGCGAAGCTCGGGGCAGAGGTGGTGGACGGGGTGGCGAGTGGCTACCTCGACAGCTTAGGCCCCGGCGGGGTGATGCTGAACTACGCCGTGCACGAGACCGGTGAGGCGCTATCGGAGAAGCTAACCGAGTATCAACAGTTCGGCCCCGACGGGCAGCTGCGAGAGGCCAGCGCCACCGAGGGCGCCATGGGCGCCTACCAGTCCACCAAGGACTTCCTCGACGTGGGGATGCGCGAGCGCATCGACGCGGGGCAATCGCCCGCGCAGGCCCAGCAATGGGCGCGGGAGTACATGGAGTCCCACGCGGGCGTGTGGCAGAACCTCGGCGACCTCGAGGGCGCCGGCCCCTCCTTTACGGAGCGCTTCGAGCAGGACCTGCAGTGGGTGGAGGAGCGTAGCGAGGCCTTGGCCGGCGGCGACGAGGTGGCCTTGGAGGTCACCGTGGCGGAGCCTGGCGTCCTGGCGATGGTGGAGAGCGCCCGGCCCGTCGCCGAGGCCGCCGTCCTCACGGACATGGAGGTGGAGACGGAGATCCTGCACGCGGACCCAGGCGATGCCTACGTGGCGAGCGGTGTGGAGCGGCTGAGTGCTGAGCGTGAGGGCGCCGGCAGTTCGATGCTCGACGGCGCGCTCGACGGCGTTGATGTCTACGAGTTCGCCGCACCGGACGCCCCTTCGATCAGCGAACACCTGGAGCCGGAGCCGGCAGAGGACGACACGATCTACGACTGACGACGCATAAGCACGACGACGGTAACGTACGATAGCTTCAGAGTATCTTCTAGATGAAAACAATCGATTTTCATTTGGACTGGCTCTAGATGATCCTAAGCCCCATCGAGGCGGTGCGACCGCCCACACCCCCTTAGGAGACGCTAGCCATGAAGAACTACATCGGACCTGCCGCCCTCGCTTCCGCCGCCTTCTTCGCCGCCCTCGGCGATGCGTGGGCCGACGACGTCGCCGGCGCCCTGCCGCTGGAACCCGCCAACGCCGTGCTGAGCGCCGCCCCGGTAACGGACGCCCCGGCGTGGACCATCGATGACTACATCAACGCCCGCCAGGAGCAGCCCGCGGTGATCGTCCTCTCCACCGCCGAGGACATCGAAGCCGCCGCCCGCTCTCTCTAAGCCCCCTCGCGCCTCGGGTTGGTCGCGCCGCCCGAGGTGCTCCCGAAGGCCTCAGGCGTCGCGGGGGGCCGAAGGCTCGAGCACGGAAGCCCATTGCACCTCATCGGCCCCGAGGCGCTTGGCGGCGATGAGAAACACCTCGTCGCCGCCACGCACCGGCGTGTCGCCGGCCGGATTGAGCAACACGCCGTCATCGCTGCCGTGGCCCATCGCGATCAGGGTGGCGTCGTGCTGCTCCTTCAGGTGCACCAAGAGCTTCCAATAGGTGGTCTGATGCCCTCCCCCCGGCACGGCCATACGGTAGACGTTGGCATTGCCCTCCAGAGAGGAAAGCAACTGACGCACCAGGCTGGATGCCCCAGGGTCTTGGGCGGCGCGCACCGTGTTCTCGATCGACATGGAGACGATGCACTCGGCCTGTGGGCAGTGCAGACGCAGGATGTTGGCCGGCGCTGGGTCGATGAAATAGGACACCAGGTGGGCCCGGCTGTTGAGCGCGCCGGCCGCCAGCGACGCGCCTAAGGTCTCGTTGTCGTCGCGACCGACCACGATCACCAGTTCTGCCCGCGCAATCCCCGTGCGCCGCATGGACTCGGGATCGCTCAGCAAGCTGCTCGCCACGAAGTAGGCAGCCTCGGGCTGCGGATTCTCCGGCAGGTTGGCGAGGATCACGATCGCACGCTCCTCGCTGGGATCGGCTTTGAGCAGCTCGAACATGCGCTGGGAGCGGCGCCCGTGCCACCCCACCACAACGATATGGTCCTGCAGGTGCTGCAGGTCTGCGTAGCCCTTCATTCGGCTCCTCCACTGATCGATGAAGGCCTGGGCGAGCTTGGCCAGGGCGGAAGTAAACAGCAGGATGCCACCCGGCATGAGCAACAGGGTGGTGACGTAGCGCCCGCCTACGGTCTGCGGCGAATAATCCCCATAGCCTACCGTGGTGGCGGTGGTGATGTAGAAGTACCAGAAGACATCGAGATCGGCGAGGGTGTGCTCACCGAGGCCGGTGAGCAGCACGTAGCAGGCGGAGAAGTGCAGCACCACCAGGGCAAGCAGCAGCAGCCAGGTGAGGCTGCGCAAGCGGCCGTAGAACTTGAGCGTCCAGCGACGAAGGTCAGTTGGTAGCTGACCGCGGATGAACCCGCCCGGCAGCACTCCTCAGACGCTGGGCTCGTCGCCGAGCATATCCGGCGTCACCAGCACGACGCCCTTGTTGGTGACGAAAAAGCGCTCGCGATCGGCCTCCGGGTCCTCGCCGATCACCGTGCCTTCGGGCAGCTGCACGTTCTCATCGATGACGCAGTTGGTCAGGCGACAGTGCCGGCCGATGCGTACGCCGGGCAGGATGACAGCCCGGTGGATACGGCTGTAGGAGTCCACCCTCACGTCCCAGAACAGTAGCGACTGCTCGATGCGAGCGCCCGAGATGATGCACCCACCCGAGACCATCGAATTGAGGGCCACACCCTGACGCTCCTGGTCGTTGAGCACGAACTTGGCCGGCGGGGACTGGCGTTGCTCGGTCCAGATGGGCCAGGCCTCATCGTAGAGGTTCAGCTCGGGGTTGACGCCGACGAGTTCGAGGTTGGCCTCGAAGAAGGCGTCCACGTTACCCACGTCGCGCCAGTAGTGCTGGGCGCGCGTCTTCACGTCGCGGAAGGGGTACGCCCACACGGTGCCGTCCGGCACGTTGCGCGGCACGATGTCCTTGCCGAAGTCGTGGCTGGACTCGAAGTTCTTGGCGTCTGCGGATAGCTCCTCGGCGAGGAAGTCCGCATCGAAAACGTAGATGCCCATGGAGGCGAGCGCCGTGTCCGTACGCCCCGGGATCGGATCCGGCTGCGCCGGCTTCTCCGTGAAGGCCTTGACCCGCAGCTCGTCGTCCACGGACATGACGCCGAACTCGCGGGCCTCCTCCAGGGAGACCTCGATGCACCCGACGGTGATCTTGGCCTCGCGCTCCACGTGCTGGGCGATCATGGGGCCGTAGTCCATCTTGTAGATGTGATCGCCAGCGAGCACGAGCACGTGCGTGGGCTTGTGGGCGCGGATGATGTCGAGGTTCTGGTACACGGCGTCGGCCGTGCCCTGGTACCAGGATCCGTCGACGCGCTGCTGCGCCGGCAGCAGCTCGAGGAACTCGCCGAACTCACCGCGTAGGAAACTCCACCCGCGTTGCAGGTGCTGGATCAGGGGGTGAGCCTTGTACTGGGTCAGAACGCCGATGCGCCTAATCCCAGAGTTAACGCAATTGGAGAGCGGGAAATCGACGATGCGGAACTTGCCGCCAAAGGGCGTGGCCGGCTTGGCTCGATTGATCGTCAGGTGCTTGAGGCGGCTGCCGCGACCGCCGGCGAGCACCAGGGCGAGGGTCTCGCGTGTTAGCCGGCTGACGTAACGGCCGCTGATCTCTTCGCTCATTCCGCTCGCTACCTCGTCCCTGAATCACCCGATGGGGACTTCATGGTAAGCGACCGTCCGACAAACCACCACCGAACCGACATCGGTTGCAGTACGCCTATGAGGCGCGCCCTTGTGGTGGGCGGTACAATCGCGCTCCGCCGCCTCCACCCCCTCTATCGGATCACTGATGGCCAAGCACGTGACCACCGGACGCTGGCAGCTCGGGCTCGCCCTGACCCTGGTCACGGTGGCGCTCTGGAGCTCCCTGCCGATCGCTTTGAAGCTGCTGCTGGAGCGCATCGACGCCTACACCCTCACCTGGCTACGCTTCGCCGCCTCCGCCGCGCTGGTCGGCGCCTGGCTCGCGTGGCGCGGACGGCTCCCGATCCCCTGGCGCCTGGCCGGCACCGAACGGTTGCTCCTGCTCCTGGTGGTGCTCGGCCTGTGCGGCAACTACATCCTCTACCTCCTCGGCCTCGATCGCGTCACCCCGAGCGCGGCCCAGGTGGTCATCCAGCTGGCGCCCCTGTTCCTGGCCATCGGCGGCCTGGTGCTGTTTCGCGAGCGCTTCAGCGCCCTTCAGTGGCTCGGCTTCTCGCTGGTCGTCGGCGGGCTGGGGTTGTATTTCCACGCCCGCCTCAGCGAGATCTTCCGCTTCGATGAGTTCGGCCACGGCGTGCTCATCGTGGTCGGTGCCGCCGTCAGTTGGGCGGCCTACGCGTTGGCCCAGAAACAGTTGCTCAATCACTGGCGCTCCGACGCGATTATGTGGTGCGTGTACGCCGCCGCGATCTTCCTCTTCCTACCGCTGGCGCAGCCGTCCCAGCTCCTCGCGCTGGATGGCCAGACGATCGCCCTGCTCGCCTTCGCGAGCCTCAACACGATGATCGCCTACGGCTGCTTCGCCGAAGCCCTGGCCCACTGGGAGGCCTCGCGCGTCAGCGCCGTGCTGGCCGTGACGCCCCTGCTCACCATCGGCCTGATGCAGGTACTGGCCTGGATCACCCCAGGACGCCTCGCGAGCGAGCCACTCGACGCCCTGAGCCTGCTCGGTGCCCTGGTGCTGGTCTTGGGCTCCGCCCTGACGGCCCTGGCTGCCCGTAGGCGCAAAGATTCGTAAAATCCTGGAAAACAGACGGGTCAGGGCTTATCCTTGCGCGCTGCAAAAAAGCTTCCAGGCATGGAACGGCAATAGAAAACAGGAGCCACGTACTATGTTCGTTTCCTCCGTCAACAAATTCGCACGTGCGGCCGGTCTGGCGGCACTGCTGGTAAGCGCCTCACCCGCCCTGCTCGCGCAGTCTTCGGACGACGCGATCATCGAGAAGGGCCAGTGGTGGGTGTCTCCGATGGTGACGTTCATTGAGCCTGACAAGGATCGCCTCGGTGACAGTGGCTGGGGCGGCCAGTTCGGCATCGGCTACATGTTCGGCGACCACGTCGGCATGGAGGTGAATGCCAACGGTGGGCGCATCACCGGCTTCAACGAAACGGGTCAGTTCGGTATCAACGTCGACCTGCTCGCCATCGGCGATACCTCCCGTACCGTGGCCCCCTACGCCGTGTTCGGCGCGGGCCTGTTGAACTCGAACATCAACGAGGCGCCCAACTCGCCCGGGGTCGAAGACACGGACAACCTCAGCCTCTCCCTGGGCGGCGGTGCGCTTTACAACCTCGGCAGCTTCCCCGGCAAGCTGCGCACGGAAGTGCGCGTGCGCAACGACCAGATCGACGGCGCCAACCTGACGGACGTGCTCGTGTCCGCCGGTATGATGTTCCCGTTCGGCAAGGTCGCCGCCGCGGCGCCTGCGGACAGCGATGGCGACGGCGTTACTGACGACCTCGACCGCTGCCCGAACTCACCGATCGGCGCCATCGTCGACTCCACTGGATGTGAACTGGACAGTGACGGCGACGGCGTGCCCGATCGCATCGACCGCTGCCCGGGCACCCAACGTGGCGTGGAAGTCGACAGCAACGGCTGCGCCCTCGATAGCGATGGCGACGGCGTGCCCGACTACCGCGACCGCTGCCCGAACACGCCGGCCGGCACCCCCGTGGGTGAAGACGGCTGCACCCTCGATGATGATGGCGACGGCGTGCTCAACGACAGCGATGAGTGCCCGAACACCCGCGCCGGTGCTCGCGTCGACTTCCGCGGTTGCGAGATCCGTGACGAGATCAGCCTCCCGGGCGTGAACTTCGAGAACAACTCGGACGTGCTCCTGCCGAGCTCCGTCCGCACCCTGAACGGCGCGGTGGACACCCTGCGTCGCTACAGCGACCTGGTGGTGGAGTGTGACGGTCACACGGATTCGCGCGGCGCAGCTGAGTACAACCAGAACCTGTCCCAGCGTCGCGCTGTGGCGGTCTGTGATTACCTCGAAAACCGCGGCATCGACGGCGATCGTTTGAGCGCACGTGGCTACGGCGAGAGCCAGCCGATCGCCTCCAACGAGACGGCTGAAGGCCGCGCGGCCAACCGCCGAGTGACCCTCAAGGTCCTCCAGTAGGGGATCTACCGGGCGCCTCCGCCAGCCGATCGCCAGCACGCTGACGATCGGCCCGGAGGCCGCGGACCCGAGGCCAATACGCAAAGGGCCGCGCTCGTGCAGAGCGCGGCCCTTTTTGCTGGAAGTCGCTGGATCCGCTGGGTGATGCACCTAAGAGCGACACGTGGGCGCATGTCGGCGCCAACCCGGTGGACAGCGACGGCGTCGACCGGGAGCGCTTGCGGATCTGCTAGTGCACGTCTACTGGCGCACTCGTCACCCCGACGTTACCCGTCACCGGGTCGTAGGCCGTGACCACCAGCTCGTAGTGGCCGGCTGCATCGGGCACGGGCAAGCGCGTG